>CAOPQH010000148.1 GCA_948505485.1 uncultured Clostridia bacterium | reverse complement strand
ATTTAATTAAAGAAACGAAATCCGTTTTTATGGAAAAAACTACCAAATAGAGAATGAAAAATTGACACATAAAGACCAATAATATAAAATTGTTTTAGCGATAAAACAAATTGGAGGTCAATATGTGTCAAATAAATTATACAACAGAAGATAGAAAAAATAAACCCTTAAATCAAATAGAAATGGGAAAAATAGAAATAATGTTAAATGAATGTTATAATGCAACGCAGATAGCAGAAGCACTTGAAAGAGATGCAAGTAGTATACAAAAAGAAATAAAATTTTTTTCAGTAGTAATAAAAACAAATAAAAAATGTGATATATGTAAGAATTATGAGGGATGCAAAAAGACAGGAATATGCGGAAATAATATGTTGATAGGGCATTGTTCAAAATGTAAAGATTGTAAAATAGCAGTAGAAAATTGCGAAGAATATGAGCCAATAGTAAAATGTGATAAATTAAAGGGAAGAAAAAAAGTATGTAATGGATGTCCAAATTTTAAACAATGTCGAAAAGCAAAACTTATATATATAGCAGAGAAAGCATGGAAACAGCATGAAAAAAATAAAAAGAATTCAGTAAAAAAAATGAAAGAGATAGAAAATATAGAATATATGGAAGCATTGTCAGAAAAAATCAAACATGGAATATCACCAGAAGTAGCATTAGCAACAACAGAGAATAAAACAGGAGAAAAGATATCATTGCCAACATTATATTTAAGAATAGATAGAGGATTAATGAAATGCAAAAATATAGATTTAAGAAATAAATTAAAAAGAAAACCAAAAGAAGAAGATAAAAAAGAAAGAAAACAAAATATAGCGAAACACAGGGTAAACGGAAGAAGTTATGGAGATTTAAGTGAAGAAGAGAAGAAGCAAAAAATAGAAGGGTTTGCAGAAATGGATACAGTAGAAGGAGTAAAAGGAAGTAAATTATTAATGACATTAATAAATAGAAAAACAAGTTTTTTATTTGGAATACCAATAAGTAATAAAAAACAAGAAAATATAATAAAAGAATTAGATAAGATAGAATTAAAAATGAAAGATAAATTCAAATTAATAATGGAAAAAATAATAACAGATAATGGATGTGAATTTTTAGATTATGAAGGGATAGAAAAGTCAGCAATAGGAGAAGAAAAGAGAATAAGTTTATATTATGCAGATCCATATGCATCTTATGAGAAAGGACAAATAGAGAATCAACATAGATTAATAAGATATTTTTACCCCAAAGGAGTTGATTTTGCAAAATATAAAGATGATGATATAATAGAAAAAATAAATAGAATAAATAATTATCCAAGAAAAAATTTAGGATGGTCAACACCATATAAAGAAATGGAAAAAATAATAGGAAAAGAAACGCTAAACAAATTAGGATTCTATGAAATAGAAATAGAAGATTTGAATATGACGAGAAAGAAAGTAGCATAAAAAGTACAGAAAAAAAGGTTTTTATGATGGCAAAAAACAAAAATAAAAAACGGACATCGCAACTTTAATTAACC
>CAOPQH010000147.1 GCA_948505485.1 uncultured Clostridia bacterium | reverse complement strand
CATCTTCTCCGATTCTTCCTGCGATATAACTACAATTTTAATCCCCGCGGTTATGGGGATATAGTCTTCGTTATCCTCGTTGTGAAAATGAATCGGAATCATTCCATAGGGATTAATTTGATTCGTCCCCTTAGAATAAACCTGTTTTCCGTCTTCATTTTGCAGACCCCGAAAAGTTTCAGTGATCTGACCCCAATTTTGCTTTTCAACTCTATTCATCATGTTGTCTCCTTTCTAAATTAGGTCAATAGACCTTTTAAATAGATATTGTGTAAATGCAACATACCATATTATAACATATTTGATTTGTAAAATTCAAGTATTTATCTTCCCTATTTTAGAAAATTCAATCATATTAGAAAAGCTACAGAGGCTTACCTAATATGATTAAATTTACTTGTTCCTATGTATATCTACCTTTTCATTATTTTTTACTATTATAGAAATTTCTCCATTTTCGTCTGTTCTATAAATTTTACATTTCAACTGTTCTAAACTTTCCAAAGTAATGTCTGAAGGATGTCCAAATGTATTATTTGCTCCTACTCCAATTAAAGCAATTTTAGGCTTAACAGATTTTAAAAATTCTATTGTTGAAGAAGTTTTACTTCCATGATGAGCTACTTTTAAAATTGTTGCTTTTAATTTATTTATGTTTTGAGAATACTTTTCTAAAATCCTTTGTTCTGCAACTTTTTCTATATCACCTGTAAACAGCATACTAAAATTTTTATAAACTAATTTGCATACAAGTGAATTGTTATTTAAAATATTTTCACTAATCATATTTTCTAAGCTCGGCCATAAGACATCTATATATAAATTTTTTTCTATTCTTATCTTCTCTCCCGCTTCTACAACATAAACTTTTATATGCTTTTCATTTATAATTTTTATAAATTCTTCGTAATTTTCTGAATTATCAAATTGTTTTCCTATAATTATATTTTTAACTTTTAACTTTTTCATAACAGTAAATAAACCGGCCGAACATGGTCTTGGTCAAAATGACTAATTATCAGGTAATCTAGCTTATTAACTTTTCTATCTAATAAATATGGCAATAATGTACTTTCTCCAACATCAAATGTATCACTTAAGCTACCGCCTCCATCTATTAAAATAGTTTTATTTAGAGCTGTCTTTATAAGCGTACTATCTCCTTGCCCCACATCAATAAAATATAATTTTAAACTTTTCGGAATACAAATAAAGATTATAAAGACTAATGTAAATGAAACAATAATTCTTAAAATTCTTTTTTTATTTTGATACATCAAATACTTGCATAGATAATATATATTTTTGACTCTATTTTGAAAAAGAGTTTTATCTTTTTTATTTATAATTCTATACAAATAATTTACCAAAATTACTAACACATAATACAAAACTATTGTTATAGTGTATGGTGTACATACATATATCTTACTAAATGGTAATATATTACCTAACTCTGATATATTAAGCAATATATTTACTAAAATATTAATTATTATGGAAAAAATCTTAGCTATATTGATAGAAAAGAATGAAATTAATATCT
>CAOPQH010000146.1 GCA_948505485.1 uncultured Clostridia bacterium | reverse complement strand
CTCTTCCGATCTCACAGACTCTCTATTCAAAAATAAGATTAAATGATATAATAATAACGCTAGGAGTGAGTAAGATATGTTATCAAATTTAGAATATTCAATATTGAAAGAATTAGATAGGCAAAATATAAAATCAGATGTCATATCAGTAGTAATGGATAGACTAGATACAAACGATAAAAAGAATCAGTTTTTATCATATATGATTGATAACAGAAATGTACTCATATCTTTAAAAGATATTTTTAGCGAACTAAAACTAATCGCTAAATAGTAATTTGTAGAGGAGATATTTATGGAAGATAAACAAGTATTATTTAATAATATAGATAAAGTTCACACTACCGAAATGGGTATTGATAGAATTAAGAAAAATCTTAAATTAGATACTGATGATGTTGTTGAGTATTGTAAGAATAAAGTTTTAGATAAAAATTGTAACATCTATAAACAGGGTAAAAATTGGTATTGTGAAATTGATAATATAAAAATAACAATCAATTCATATAGTTATACAATTATAACAGCACACAAATTAAAGAGGTAAAATAGATGGATTATCAAATAATAGAATTAGAAGAATTTAATGTAATAGGAATAAGGTATGAATTATCAAAATCATTAAGTAATAATGTAAAATTAGCACAAAACCATTGGAAAATATTTAATAGTAAATTAAGAAATAATAAGTTATATTTAGGAAGTAATTGGTGTAAATATGCTTTTATTGAAAAAATAGAAAATAAGATATTTTATTATATATCTATTCCTAAAAAAGATTTTGTACCAAATGATTTTACAGAAAAGATAATTTTGAAAAGTAAATATTTAAGGGTAGAACATATTGGTAATATGAATAAACTAAAAGATACTATCAATTATGTTTATAAAGAAATAATACCTAAAAATAATATTTTAGTAGAAAATAGGCAATTTGTTTATTTTGAAAAATATGATTATAAATTTCATTGGAATAGAGAAGATTCTGTTATTGAGATCTATATTCCGATTAAATAACAAATTACAATATGGAAGTGAGATGAGTTAATGAATATTCACTTTGGATTTTCATATATAGGTTTAATATTTTTACTAATGTTGATGTTACCAAATATTATATGGAGTAAAAATAAGCCTAAAGGCTATGATAAATATGTAAAAAATGAAAATAAAGTATTACTACTATTGGAGTGGCTTGGAGAAATGCTAGTAACCTGTCTGTCATTGATATTTAGTGATTTTAATATAAATAAAATATCAAACTGGTCTAGTATATTGTTAATTGCCTTTATTATAATGATTTTATACGAAATATATTGGATAAGATATTTTAAAAGTAATAAAACAATGAAAGATATGTATAGTAGCTTGTTAGGAATACCAGTTGCAGGAGCTACTTTGCCAGTAGTTGCATTTCTGTTACTAGGTATATATGGTAGAAATATATTTCTTATTATATCAACAATAGTATTAGGAATAGGACATATAGGAATACACTTAAATCATAAAAAAGAATTAGAATAAGAAATTACAATTTTATAGTTATTGATTTATAGTAATTTACCGAAAAGATTGTCAGT
>CAOPQH010000145.1 GCA_948505485.1 uncultured Clostridia bacterium | reverse complement strand
AATAGTAGAGAAAATGTAGGGGCGATTAGTAATCGCCCGAGCTCCAGTGGTTTTGTATATTAAAAAAATATTATCAATAAAATGTAGTAAAAATTTAACTTTAATGTTATAATAAGAATAGAGTGAAAGAGAGGAATTATATGAATAGTATAGATTTAATGGAATATTGGTTTAAAAGTGCAGATGAGGATTATGATACAATGTTATATATGAAAGCAGGTAAAAAGAATACTTGGTGTTTATGGGACATTTAGTAATCGAAAAACTTCTAAAAGGCTTGTATGCAAAAAATAATCTAGATGATCCAATAGCACCTAAAATTCATAATTTAATATTACTTTCTCAAAAAGCAAATTTAGATGTACCAACAGAAATAAGGAAAAAAATACAAACTATAAATACATTTAATATAAGTGCTAGATATGATGATTATAAAGGGACTTTTGATGAAAAATGCACAGATGATTACACATCTGAACAATTAAAAAATATCGAGGAGGTACGAAAATGGTTGAAAGAACAATAAATAAAGATATTGTAGATAGTATAAACAAGTTTATAGAAGAAATAAAAAAGCAATATAATGTTACAGCAATTATATTATTTGGTTCATATGCAAAAGGAACAGCAAATGAAGATAGCGACATAGATATTGCAGTTGTTTCAGATGACTTTGAAGATATTTATGATTGTATGGCAGTTCTAATGGGAATGACTTGGGATATAGATGCTAGAATAGAGCCACACCCAATAACAACAGAAGATTATGAAAAAGTTTCAAATCCTTTTGTTAAAGAAGTTGTAGATACAGGAATAAAAGTAGCATAGAACAAAAATAATGAGATTATTAGTTATAAATATTTTTAACAAAACACTAGGAGGGGATAATAACAAAATAGTTTATATATTGCAAAAACAGTTGACATAATGAAAAAGATAAGTTATAATAAAAACATACTTACTTTTGAAAAATAAAAACGGTAAACGAGAGATAAATTAAATAATACAGAACTTAAGAAAAAATAATTAAAAAATTAAATTAAGGGATGTGTGTATAATGAAAATATCAAAATTGAAGCTTGGTATTTTATTTATTTTACTGGTTTTTATTACATTAGGAAGTTATTCAGTTGCAACATATAAGGCGACGGTATTAGGTGATACATATAAAGAAGATATAATCGGAAAAGAAATTGAATTAGAGGAGAAAGAAGCACAGTTAACACAAGAAGAACAATATACACTAAATTTGATAAATGAATATAGAAAACAAAATAGTTTACAAAAGCTCAAGCCTCTGTCTGATCTACAGAGTTCTGCTAAATTAAAAGCAGAAGATTTAGTAAATAGTAACTATTTCTCTCATGATTCACCAAATTTAGGAACACCTTTTGAAATGCTAAAAAATAACGAAATAGAATATGCTATTGCAGGAGAGAATCTGGCAGGTAATACAACACCAGATAGAGCAGTAGAGGCTTGGATAAATTCTGAATTACATAGAGATAATATTTTAGAGCCAAAATTTACCTATACAGGTATATGCATAATAGAAAGTAAAGTGTATGGAAAAGTATTTGTTCAATTATTTATTGGAATATAATAATAATGAATGAAAGTAGAAA
>CAOPQH010000144.1 GCA_948505485.1 uncultured Clostridia bacterium | reverse complement strand
AACTTCTATATTTATAGCACATAGATTATCTACAATAGTTAATGTTAATAAAATTATAGTATTAGATAAAGGACAGATTGTAGAACAAGGAAATCACAATGAATTAGTATCAACAGGAGGTTATTATAGTAAATTATATCAAGCATATTATAATAGTTTAACTGCATAAATTTTAATTTTTTAAATTTTAAAATAGAATAGTATTTGAAAAAAATAGCATAATAATAATGTGAAATTTTATATTTTGCATTTTTATTATGGAGGTATTTAAAATGGAGAAAAATCAAAAAATTAATTGTACAGTTGATAGTTGTAAATATAATGATAGTCAAAGGCAACAATGCCAGTTAGAGGCAATTATTGTTGAGCCTACAAAAGACTGTTGTACAAAGCAAGCAGACGAATCAATGTGCTCAAGTTATGAATGCTCAAATAAATAAGAAAATATAGTTCAGTTATAAAAATTTTTTTAATATATTGCCATAGGCAAATTAAAATACTAGTAACTGAACTATAATTTTGTACATATATTGACAGATAACAAAATTAGAAATAAAATAAGTTTATGATAAATAATAAAATTAAGAGGAGGAAATTAATATGCCATTAGTAACAACAAAAGAAATGTTTAAAAAATCCATGGAGGAAGGATTTGCAATAGGTGCTTTTAATGTAAATAATATGGAAATAATACAAGCAATTATGGATGCTGCAGCAGAAGCGAAATCTCCTGTTATTTTGCAAGCATCATCTAGTGCTATAAAATATGCAAGAGTAAATTATTTGATGAAAATGGTAGAAGCAGCAATAGAAGAACACCCAGAAGTTCCAGTCGCAATACATTTAGATCATGGACCTGATTTTGAAACAGCCAAGATGTGTATAGATGCAGGTTTTACATCTGTAATGTTTGATGGATCAAAGTATGATTTTGAAAAAAATATTGAATTAACAAAACAAGTTGTAGATTATGCTCATTCAAAAGGAGTAGTTGTAGAAGCTGAACTTGGAAAATTAGCAGGAATAGAAGATGATGTTAATGTAGATGCAAGTGATGCAATGTATACAGATCCAGATGAAGCAGAAGAATTTGTAAGAAGAACAGGATGTGATTCTTTAGCAATTGCTATAGGTACAAGTCATGGAGCATATAAATTTAAAGGAGAAGCAAAATTAAGATTTGATATATTAAAAGAAATAAAACAAAGAATACCAAATACTCCAATAGTTTTACATGGTGCTTCGACTGTAATTCCAAAATTAGTTGAAATGTGTAATAAATATGGGGGAGATATACCAGGTGCAAAAGGAGTACCAGACGAAATACTAAATGAAGCAAGTAAATCAGGAGTGTCTAAAATAAATGTAGATACAGATTTAAGACTAGCAATGACAGCAGGAATAAGAAAAGTTTTAGTAGAAGAGCCAAATGCATTTGATCCAAGAAAATATTTAACACCTGCCAGAGATTTAATAAAACAAACAGTAGAGCACAAAATGAAAGACGTCTTTGGATCAGGTAATAAAATATAATTTTATGCCTGCAAAACTACATAATGATAGAGTGTTTATAAATTTATAGATGTCAAGCTACCTGTCAATAGGGTATATTATACTAATATACCCGCCAAGCTACCTGGTGATAGGACGTTTTCGTTTTCGCAGGCTCAAACGAAAAG
>CAOPQH010000143.1 GCA_948505485.1 uncultured Clostridia bacterium | reverse complement strand
TATCAATAGGTTGTATTAAAATTAGTCGCCAAGCTACCTGTGTATAGGACGTTTTCGCTTTCGTCAGGCTCAAGCGAAAAGTGCTATACACACGCGTGGCTTCTCTACAATATTAGAAATTCTATGCACATGATTTTTCTACAAAATTAAATTATTATAAATGGTATATTTATTTATTTTTATGTAATAATAATTTTAAGAGGTGAGTTTTTTGACAAATATTAATTGTTCTTATGATTGTATTTATCAAAAAGATGGAAAATGTTGTTATGAAAAAATTTCTGTTTCAGCTTTAGCTAAAGATTCTAATTGTGCATATTTTGTTAAGAAATAACTTAATTGCATAATTAGTTTATTTTTATTGCAAATTTTATAGTATATTTATCTATAATTTGTTGACAAAAAAAATTCAAAGATATATGATTATATATATTAAAAAAATAATTAGGAGGAATTTTTTATGTTGAAAAACAAATTTAAAACTTTACTTGTTTTAACAATGATGTTTATACTTCTTTTCTGCCCTTTTGTAATGGCTGATGATGAAGATATAGACGAAATGGACAATGAATATGCAGAAGAAACAGATACTATTTCTGGAGAATCTCAAAATGATTCTTCTAAAGAAAATGATGTTTATATTTTTGACAATGATGTTACTTTAGATTATCCTGTATCAGGAAATGTTTTCATTTTTGCTAATAATGTAAATATTAAATCAAAGATTGAAGGCGATCTTTTTGTATGTGCAAAAAACTTAACTATTGAAAACGCTTATGTTTATAATAATGTGTTTGTAGCTGCAGAAAACTTTAAATTAAATGGTGTTGTTTTTGATTTATACTCAGCTTGTTCTAAAGTTGATATTGGCGAAGATGGTTATGTATATAGAGATATTCATTCCGGATCTAATGAAATTAATATATTAGGAAAAATTGGAAGAAATGCCTACATAGATTGCAATAAAATTTCATTAGCTTCTGACGGAGATAATAGCGAATCTGCAACAATCTATGGGGATTTAAATTATTCTTCTACAAGCGAAGCTAATATTTCAGAAGATTTAGTTGGTGGAAAAGTTAACTTTACTCCAATGTCTGTAAAATCAACAAATACATGGAAAGATATTTTAATTTCAATAGTAACATCTATAATTTTTGTAGTATTAGTTTATTTAGCTATTACTTGGCTAGCACCAAACTTCAAAAAGAAATTAGATGATACTCTAACAAAAAATATTGGAGCAGTTATAGGATTAGGAATCTTAGCTTTAATAGTTATACCAATTATTGCTTTTGTATTATTAATAACTTCAGTAGGAGCTACAGCAGCATTACTTTTAGGAACACTTTACGGTGTTTTACTTGCGATAAGTTCTACAATATTTATTATTGCAATATCTGCTATAATCTCTAATAAAGTTAATGTAAATAATACATTTGCTAAAATAGGAATAGTTGCAGTACTAACTTTAATAATATCACTATTAAAACTTGTACCATATTTATCTACTATTATTACTATAATATGTGTATGGTTAGGAACAGGAATAATTGTAAAACAATTATTACCTAGTAAAAATTCAGAAAATTAATTAAGAAACTCTAAAGAAACTGAGAAAAATATTCTCAGTTTCTTTATTTTTTTATATATTAGGAAAGTCATGCTGACTTTCTAATATATAAAACACATTGTA
>CAOPQH010000142.1 GCA_948505485.1 uncultured Clostridia bacterium | reverse complement strand
AGTATGGCAAAAACTGGAAGTAATTATGAAGAAATTATAAAACATTTTTATACAAGTGTAGAAATTACAGATATAAATTCTCTTTAATGTATAATCTTCAAAATAATGGAAATAATTTAAATAACAAAAAATTAAAGGAGGATTATAATGAGAAGAGATTCAAGAAGAGGGAAAAATAGAGAAAACGAAAAAAATTTTGAAAATAAATTTTTAATTTCAGGAAGTATCGTATTAGTACTTATTGCTACAATTATTATATGTATTGTATTATATGCAAAGCAAATAAATTCTAAATCTAATTCAGGTATGACTGCTGAAAAATTATCAAGTTTAACAAAAACAAATACAATGCAAGGAAACAATATTATAACAGGTGAGACAAACACAGAAAGTGCAAGTAGTTCAATAGGAAAAAGCGTTGAACAATCAGCAAATTCTACTTCTAACGAAATAAACAATAAATCAACAGGAAATAATGTAGCATCAAATTCTACAACTTCAAATAACAAAAAGAAGAGTTCAAAATCAAATTCTAAAGCAACCGAGGAAAAAGGAGAAGTTGTTAAAAAAGAGATTAATTTTATTCAACCAGTAGAAGGAGAAATAATAAAAGAATTTGCAAAAGATAATTTAGTATATTCAACAACATTAGAAGAATGGGTAACACACTTAGGAGTAGACATCAAAGCTGATAAAACAACAGTAGTAAAAGCAGCAGCTGATGGAGTAGTAAGGTCTATAAAAAATGACCCTAGATATGGATTAACAGTTGTAATAAATCATGATGACCAATACCAAACTGTTTATTCAAACTTATTAACTGCTGAATTTGTAGTAGAAGGAGAATCTATTACACAAGGACAAACCATAGGTACAGTAGGAAATACAGCAGTATTTGAAGTATCAGACGAATCACATTTGCATTTCGAAATTCTAAAAGATTCTGTACAAGTAGACCCTAATATTTATATAAAAGGAGACTAAAAAAAACGAGCATTTGCTCGTTTTTATTTATATAATAGGAAAGTCATACTGACTCCTATTATATAAATTTAATTGCACACAAATTTATTTCATAAATTTGGCGCACGAATAAATTTACTGAAAAATCTTTGATTTTTCAGATTTGTTCTAATATTCGCCCCTCCACTGGTTTTGCTGCTATTTTGATATAATATTCTAGTAAAGTATCTCTGAATAGTTACAAATTATCCTGCAAAATATATAAAAAGTATTGCATTTTTTATAAAATTATATTATAATAGCAATGTTAAATACCTTATACTTAGCAACAAGAAATGCACCATTCTTTAGCTCAGTTTAAGGATATAAATATAATTAGGAGGTGTAACTATGACAAAAGAAAGAAAACAAGAAATAATTGCTACATATAAAAGAGAAGAAAAAGACACAGGATCACCAGAGGTACAAGTAGCTATTTTAACAGAAAGAATCAACGAATTAACAGAACATTTAAAAATTCATAAAAAAGACAACCACTCTAGAAGAGGTCTTTTAAAAATGGTTGGTAAAAGAAGAAATTTATTAAACTATTTAGCAAAAAAAGACTTACAAAGATATAGAGACATAGTTGAAAAATTAGGATTAAGAAAATAATATTAAGGGCTTGAATCACAAGCCCTATTATATTATTATAAAAAATAAGTTTAATATTAGGTAAGTAGCTTGTATAATAAAAATTATAAAAATTTTTATTATA
>CAOPQH010000141.1 GCA_948505485.1 uncultured Clostridia bacterium | reverse complement strand
CTTATTTTGTTATTAGGAGACTTTGATAGTAAATATGATAGATATATTAATAAATTATTAAATGAGTATGATCGTTTAATAGTTGAAACTACTAATATGCCTGATTTAAATCAATTTGAGGTTATTAAAATAAGTAAGTTTACTGAATTATTGGATGTTAGAGATAATTTAAAATTACCTATTATGTATTATGTAGTTGCTAAACATCATAAATCTTATTTCTATATCAAAAAAGATAATGATATTTATTTGTTAACTGTTAAAGAAACTGATTTTTAAAAATATAAAAAGACTTCATTTTGATATGAACCCCGTTTCTTGGACAAAATAGAAACGAGGTTTTTTATATGTCAAAATTGAGTTACGATGAAAAAATTGAATTATATAATAATTGGAAAAATGGGACATCCGTTATTAATTTAACTAAAATGTATAACATAAATAAATCAAGTGTAATATATTTAATAAAATTAATTGATAAACATGGGTATGATGTACTTAGAAAAAATAAAAACAAAATATATAGTATTTATGATAAAGAAAGAATAATAAATCGGGTTTTGCTAGATGGTGAACCTATTTTAACTGTATCAATTGATGAAGGTCTTATAGCTAAAGGAATGTTAAATAATTGGATAAAAAAATATAAAGAAATGGGTTATAATATAGTTGAACGAAAGCGAGGACGTCCAACTATGCCAAAGGTAATAACGAAAAAAGAAAATGAAACAGATAAAGAAAAAATTAAAAGATTAGAAGAAGAAAATTTATATTTAAAAGCTGAACTAGAATACTCAAAAAAATTGAGAGCCGTTGTTCAAGCAAGGAAGAATCAACAACAGAAGAAAAAGTAAATGTTGTAAGTGAACTTCGGCTAACATATCCATTAATGATTCTTCTACAAATATCTGGTCTAGCTAAATCAGTATATTATTATACTTTATCTAAGAAAGATAAAGATGATAAAAATAAAGAAATAATAGATAAAATGAAGGAAATATTTATTAATAATAAGGAAAGGTATGGTTATCGAAGAATAACATTAGAATTAAGAAATCAAGGCTATAATGTAAATCATAAAAAAGTTTATAGAATAATGGTCAAATTAGGATTAAAACCACTAAAAAGAAATAAAAGAAAGTATTCATCATATAAAGGGACTGTTGGTAAAATTGCTGATAATTTAATTGAACGAGATTTTAATGCAGATAAACCAAATAAAAAATGGTATACAGATGTAACTGAATTCAATCTTCGTGGAGAAAAGGTTTATTTATCACCAATATTAGATGGTTTTAATGGAGAAGTAATATCCTATAATACTTCTAAATCTCCAAATTTAGAACAAATTAATGATATGTTAAACAAAGCATTTGATAAAAATCATAATCTTGATGGCTTGATATTTCATTCAGATCAAGGATGGCAATATCAACATCAATCTTATCAACAAAGGTTAAAAAATAAAGGAATTAAACAAAGTATGTCTAGAAAAGGAAATAGTATGGATAATGGAATGATGGAAAACTTCTTTGGACTACTTAAAACAGAAATGTTTTATGAACAAGAATACAAATACAAAACATTAGATGAATTGATTTTAGCGATAGATGACTATATTAATTACTATAATTATGATAGAATTAAAGAAAAATTAAAAGGACTGTCTCCTGTAAATTACAGGTTGCAATCCTCTAATTAGAAACTATTTATAAACTGTCCAACTTTTGGGGTTCAGTTCAAT
>CAOPQH010000140.1 GCA_948505485.1 uncultured Clostridia bacterium | reverse complement strand
ATAAAAGAATTTATGCATTAAATTCTATATTAATTTGTATAAATACTGAATGAAAAATATAAAAAATAAGTATTGAAAAAAATGTAAAATTAATATAATATAAAAAAGTGAGAAGTTCCTCACAATAAATGTAAAATCATTAACTTTCACCTTGAATAATCATATATTGAAAGTGGGAATTAATGAATTTTATAAGTTATATATTTTAGATAATATACAAGAAAAAGGAGAACAAGATGAAGTATTTTGAATACTGGAGAAGAACATTCGATTATAAAGGTCAATCGCAATTAACAGATTTATTTATTTGTATAGGGATTAATATTTTAATATTAGCTTTTATATTTATATTCGCGCTATTAGGTCCATTAACTTGGGAAAATGCACTTGTTAATTTATATTATATTTGTCTAGTATTAATGTTATTCCCAACTGCTTCATTGTTAGTTAGAGTTATAAAAAGCAATAAAAAAACTAATAATCAATTAAAATAGTGTTAGTAAAAATATTGATTCATAAGTAGAGGAAATCTTTAAAAGATTTCCTCTTTTTTATTAAGAAATATATTTCCAAAATATAAAAGTGTATAATGTATAATAAATTTACATTTAGGGGGTATACACATGACTGTTAAATTAGTATTTATGAATCAAGCTGATTTTGCTGACTTTAAAGAACATTCTTTAATGAGTTTTGCGAATGAACAGGTTAAAAGCGGTGCTTATGAAAAAGAAAATGCTATCGCTAGATCAAGGAAGTATTTTGACGAATTGTTGCCTGATGACTTAAATACGAAAGAACATAAAATATTTACTGTTTATAAAGATGAATACAAAGTGGGTACGTTATGGATTAGGGTATTTGAAAAGAACCATGCATTAAGAGCATTTGTTTATGATATTGAATTATTTGAAGAATTTAGAGGACAAGGTATAGGTACTCAAACAATGGAAGCACTTAATGAATACTGTAAAGAAATGGGTGTGGATACTATTAACCTACATGTGTTTGGACATAATAAAAGAGCTTTATCAGTGTATGAAAAAGTAGGTTTCAAAACAACAAATTATTATATGGAAAAGAAATTGTAATATAATGGACTTTGTAAAGATAATAGTTACGGAGTGATGATTTTTGTTGAATTTGAAAGAATCGCGTCATATGTATTTAAAAGGTGAAGATAGGGCAGTGCTGTTGCTACACTCATTTACAGGCACTACAAGAGACGTTAAAGATTTGGCTTATAATCTAAACAAACAAGGATTTACGTGCTATGTACCGGCTTATAAAGGGCATGGGCTTAGTATCGAAGCGTTTTTAGATTACCAAATTGATGATTGGTGGAATCAAGTCTTAAGAAGCTATCAGTTCTTAATAGACGAAGGTTATGAAGAAATTAACGTTTTAGGCGTATCCTTAGGTGGTTTATTTTCATTGAAACTCTCAGAAGAAAAGGATATAAATAAAAGTGTTATTATGTCAGCACCTAACAAAAAAGATAATAATAATATTAAGAGAAGAATAAAAAGCTATGGTGAACGGATGAATTACATACAAAATTTAGACGAGAATGAAAGCAAAAGACAAATAGCTTTGATAGATACTTACGATGAAGGTGCAACTAAATTTTGTGATTATATAGAAGATATCATGACTAATTTAAATAAAATACAAAATCCAATTAGCATTAAGTATGGTGAGCGAGATCAACAATCTTATAAAGAAAGTGCAGAATACATATATGAACATGTGAGTAGCAATGAAAAAACTTTAACAGCATATCCGAATTCATCACATCTTATGACGCGCAGTGAGGATAAGGATGAAATAGAAGAAAATATTATAGCATTTTTGAAATAAAAAGACCGAGACAT
>CAOPQH010000139.1 GCA_948505485.1 uncultured Clostridia bacterium | reverse complement strand
CTTTTGATTTCAAAATAAAACTCCTCTCTATAGTATATGTTTTATAAAAAAAAATATTACTTAAAAATACTTGCATGAAGCTAGTTGCACATATAAAAAAAATAGAATATAATGCTAATGAAAAAATAATTAGAGGTGATAGTTTGAAAAATTTAAAAATTAAAGATATATTAGAATGTACAAAAGGAGAGTTAATACAAGGAGATTTGGAATTTGAATGTATAAATTATTCCAAAGATACAAGGACTATATGTAAAGATGATGTATATATAGCGTTAAAAGGTGAAAACTTTAATGGTAATTTATTTTGGAAAGAAGCATTAGATAAAGGAGCCAAAGTTGTTATTGTGCAGGAAATAATGTTTTCTAAACAAGAATTAGAAAATTATAAAGATAAGACAATTATAAAAGTTAAAGATACATTAAAAGCATTGCAAGATATGGCTAAGTACAAAAGAAGTTTATATAATATACCTGTTATTGCAATTACAGGGAGTGTAGGAAAAACAAGTACAAAAGATATTGTTGCAAATGTTGTAGCCCAAAAGTATAAAACTTTAAAAACAGAAGGGAATAACAATAATCATATTGGGTTACCATTAACAATATTAAAATTACAAGATCATGAGGCATTTGTTTTAGAAATGGGAATGAATCATTTCAAAGAAATTAGCTTACTTACAGATATTGCAAGTCCGACATTGTCTATAATAACAAATATTGGTACTTCACATATAGGAAATTTAGGCTCAAGAGAAAATATACTTAAAGCTAAATTAGAAATATTAGAAGGAATGAAAAAACCAAAAATAATTATTAATAATGATAATGATTTATTAAATAAATGGTACATAGAAAATAAAGATAAAAATGATGTAAAAATATATCCATATGCAATCGAAAATGAGAGTCTAATATCTATTAAAGATATTAAACTTGAAGAAAATAGTAGTACATTTACATTAGCAGGAGACGAAAAAGAATATTTAATAAATATTCCAGTAGGTGGAAAGCATTTTGTATATAACGCAATGTGTGCTGTTATTGTTGGTAAGATTTTAAATATAAGTAATGATAAAATAAAAAATGGTATACAAAGTTTTGAATTAACTAAAAAAAGAATGGACATTATTAATTTAAGTAATGGTGTAGAAATTATAAATGATAGTTATAATGCAAGCTATGAATCTATGAAGGCATCATTAGAATATTTAAAAAATAGAAATGCAAATAGAAAGATAGCAGTATTAGGAGACATGTTTGAATTAGGAAATTTTGAAGAACAATTACATAAAGATGTTGGTAGAGAAGTTGCAAAAAATAAAATTGATGTATTAATATGTAGTGGTAAATGTTCAAAATATATTGTAGAAGAAGCTATTAATAATAATATGAATAAGAATAACATATTTTATTATGAAAGTAAAGAAGAAATTATAGATAAATTAAAAGAAATGCTAAAAAAAGGAGATATTGTATTAATTAAGGCCTCAAATGGAATGAGATTCTATGATATTGTAGATAAATTGAAATAAAAATCCATAAAAGTATGGATTTTTTTTAATAATCTTGTTATAATATATCTACCAGTTATTGGGAGGATGTCAAATGATTTTTAAAGATTATTATAAAATACTAGATTTAGAGACAAGCAAGGTTTCTTTAGAAGATATAAAAATTGCATATAGAGTAGCTGCTAAGAAATATCATCCAGATGTTAATATTGGAGATAAACTAGCTGAGGAAAGAATAAAAGATATAAACGAAGCATATAGAATATTATCTAATTCAGCTTCAAAAAGAAAATATGATAGAATATGGAATTCAAATGTAGGTTATAAAAAGCAAAAAGCCTTTACATCAGACGATAATGGAAAAAATTCTA
>CAOPQH010000138.1 GCA_948505485.1 uncultured Clostridia bacterium | reverse complement strand
AGCATAATAATATTAATTTAAATATATTAATATTATACCACTAAGTTATAAAATTGAAACAAAATTATAGAAAAAATAAAATAAATAGTGTATAATTTTAAAATAATAGTATGAAATCTATAAGAGATAAAAGGAGAAAAAAATGTCAAGAATAAGATTAGCAGGAATTGTGCCAATAGAGGATGGATTTGCTTTTATGCATAGGGTTGGTGTTAAAAATCATCCAATCGGAGATTATTATACATTTCCAGGTGGTGGAATGGAAGAAGGAGAGACATTTGAAGAAGGTGTAAAACGAGAAATAAAAGAAGAATTTGGGATAGAAGTAGAAGTATTAGATTTACTATATGAAAAGCATGATAATACAGGAAGAAGTAAAGATGAATATTTCTATTTATGCAAATATATAAGTGGAAAATTTGGTACAGGGGATGGACCAGAATTTAACAATGATCCAGAATATGCACATAGAGGAAAATATATTCCAGAAATAATAAAAACAGAGGACATAAAAAAAATAAAACTTCTTCCAGAAGATATAAAAGATAAATTTATAAAAGATATTGAAAACAAAAGATTTTGATAAGTATTTCTTATAAAAAAATTAACATCGACTGTGAATTGTAACAACAAAAAATTAAAAATATACAAAATTCCTCAAAAAGTGTTGTAAAATTTTTCATTATTGATATAATAATAAAAAATATACTTAGGAGGAATTTTTATGTTAAAAAAAGTAGCCATTTTAGCAAATGGAGGGGATGTATCAGGATTTAATGCGGTTATAAGAGCAATTGTTAAAACTGCTGAAAATCATGGTGTTGAATGTTATGGAATTATAGATGGATATAATGGATTACTAAAAAAACAATTTGAAAAATTGAGTACAGCTCAAGATGGAGAAGCTATAGGAATATTGCCAAAGGGTGGTTCTATAATAGGATCTTCTACAAATTCAAACTTATTTAATTACAAAATAGTAAATGATAATGGAGAAATAGAATATAAAGATATGTCAGATGTAGCAATTCAAAATATAAAAGATTTTGGGTTTGATTGTATATTTACACTTGGAGGAGATGGAACACAAAAATCAGCAAGAGATTTTTCGACAAAAGGAGTTAATATAATTGGAGTTCCAAAAACAATAGATAATGATGTAGCGTGTACAGAAATAACATTTGGTTATAATACAGCAGTTTCTGTTGCAATGGAAGCATTAGACAGACTTCATACTACAGGAGAAACTCATCATAGAATTATGGTATTAGAAGTAATGGGAAGATATGCAGGTTGGATTGCATTAGAATCAGCAATAGCTGGAGGGGCTGATATAGCATTAATTCCGGAAATCCCATATGATATAGAAAAAGTAGCAACTAAAATTGAAAATAGAAAGAAAAGAGGAAAAAACTTTAGTGTTGTAGTAGTAGCAGAAGGTGCAGCACCTAAAGGAGGAAGTATAACTGTTTTAGGAACAAGAGATAACGGAAAAGGTGTAGACAACACAAAATTAGGTGGAGTTGGACAAGTTGTTGCAAAACAATTAGAAGAATTAACAGGATTAGAAGCAAGAAACACAACTTTAGGTTATATGCAAAGAGGAGGAACTCCTACAGCATTTGATAGAGTTTTATCAACAAAATATGGAGTAAAAGCAATGGAACTAGCACTAGAAGAAAAATTTGGAGTCCTTACGGTTATCAAAAATGGAAAATTAGATTCAGTTTCATTAGATGATGTGGTAGGTAAAAATAAACAAATAGGAGCAGTTTCAGGCAATACTGAAGAAAGCAACTTAAGAAAAATTACAATGGATGACGATTTAGTAAAAACAGCAAGAAATATAGGAATAGCTTTAGGAGATTAATAATATATTTTAATAATAATTAAAAATAA
>CAOPQH010000137.1 GCA_948505485.1 uncultured Clostridia bacterium | reverse complement strand
AATTTTTTAATATCGATAAGTAATTTTCTCTATTTATTCTTTTCATAGAAAATACAATTCCTTTCTCGCTTTGGAGGCACACATAATTTGAAATAACTTATATTTCTTTAAAATTATATTCTCCTACTATTTTTATTATACTCTTCTTTTATATTATAGTCAAGTTTTTTCAAATTTATGAAAAAACTTCTGTATTTAAGAAACTTTTTTCAATTTTTTATTGATATTAGTTTATTATTTATATATAGTCCTTTGCAAAATTGCTTTGCAGTTGTATTATAAAAATATGTTATATCCTCTATCGCTTTTATTTCTCTATTTTATTTAATTCTTCAGTTATTGCCTCATTATATACATATTTCCCATCTATCTTTTCATATACTTCTCCTACTTTTGCATCTTTTGGTAAATCTATATCGGTTATAGAATATGGGCCACCATCCCCATGTTCCGATAAACAAACTGATTTATCATCCATTACCCAAGCAAAGTCGTTTCCTTTCCAACTTTTATTGTCTAAAAATACCTTCCTTGTTTCATATAAATTATATTTTTCCATCACATCATTTTTTTCATTTGAATTAGGTTCATTTGATATATTCTTTTTCTGATTCATGCCTATCCCTTCATTCATAATATTTTTTAGTACATTTTTTAATTCTTCTATAAATGTGTTTATGAAATCATTATTTTTATTGTTACCAATCTCCTTATTATTGAATAGATTTAAGTCCACAATTTCTCCTCCTATTCTGCTAATTTACTTTCTCCTGTTGCATAATCAATAATAATTCCATCTTGTACATTATATACATACACATTAAAATGTAAAGCTCCATTGTCTTCAATAGAATATGCCTCTATATTCACTCCATTTGCTAACTTGTTGCTACCTTCAAAATATGGAGTTACTCTATATAAAACATGATTCTTCTGGTTTTGTTTTAAATAATTATAAACTCTATCTTCAAATTGTTTCATTCCCTTTACATTAAAATCTCTTGTACCTGTCATCAAATTTCTTTTATCTACATCTGTTCCACCAATGCTCCAACCAATTAAATGACATCTATGATATAGATATTTTCCTGGAACTATATTTATATCATATTGTCTTTGTACAAATCCAGATGGTGTAATTGATGAATAATTATCTTTTTCATCATCTTCATTTGCTTTTTCCCAACTAGTTTTTATCATAGCCATTCCGTACTCTTCCATTTTCTAAATTTGAATAGTATTCATCTATTTGCATATCATTCTCAGAAAATTTAGGTTCGTTATTATTTATCAAGACATATATGTCTCCACTATATTCTGAAATGTTAGATATTTCATAGGAAATTTGATTATCAGCTACCACATTTTCTTGTTTGTTTTCTTTTTCGGTTTTGATATATAAACCTGCAAAAATTATTATAATAAATAATACTAATATTCCTACTTTTTCTAACTTATCTCTTTTCATTTATTTCACCCATATATTTAATATCATAACAGTGGAATTTTTTCAAGATTTGCAAAAACTAATAATAGCTTAGAATTCTAATAAAATAAAAATGATTTTTATTTGAATATTCATGATTTTAAAAATTATTAATTGAATTATACAACTTTTATTTTTATATCATGTTTTATGTATAATATCAATAGATTTTGTTAAAATTTACGGAAATCCAATCATTTTATATTATTCTTTGTTCTACTTTAATCTCGTTAAAACTTGCACATCTATGCCAACTCTCGCCCTAATTGTGACCAAAGTGCGACAATTTTGCCCAAAAGTGCAACAACGAAGCACCTGCTAAGACCTAGCAAGTACTTTATATTTCTTTGGTTGCGGGGGATAGACTCGAATCCCCCAAGGGGACTTCCTCGCTTCGCTCACAGCGCCCACGCCTTC
>CAOPQH010000136.1 GCA_948505485.1 uncultured Clostridia bacterium | reverse complement strand
ATTACTAATAGGAAGTTCTTACCTAAAAAAGAATGATTTAAAATTAGGTGAAGTTCAAGCCTTATAAATGAACTGATTTGAAATTAGGTAATGCTTAAGCCTTATAAATAAGCAGTTTTAAAATATGGGGGTACATTTGAAAAAATGTACCCCTTATGTTTTATAAAGAAATGAGGGAAAATGGAAGAATTATTATTTTATACAGTTGATAAAAACTATATTAAGTACTTAAGTGAATTTGAAAGTCATGTAAGTTATAATAAGGATGAGATTGGACATAGTAGACCATATTTAGGAATTGTATTAAAAATAGAAAATTACAAATATTTTGTACCATTATATTCATATAAAGAACATTATAAAAAATACAAAAACAACCCTAGTTTTTTCTTTGTATATGATAGAAGAAATAAGCCATTAGCAATTATTAAATTTTCAGCTATGATACCCATTCCTAGTAATATAAATGTAATATCAGTATTAGAATATAATAAGCAAGATAAAAAATATAAAGATTTAATATCATCAGAATATAGATATATAAATTCTAATAAAGAAGAAATATATAAAAGAGCAAATAAGATGTATGTTGCAGTAACAAAACATAAAAACAATTTTCTTAAAACAATAGCTTGCAATTTTAAATTATTAGAAGAAAAATGTATTGAATATAATAAGTAAACCTTAGTGACAACTTACAATTATTAGGTAAGAAAAGGAGTAATAAAATGGCTACAACAAATGAATATATAGAATATGTATGTGAACAAATAAAAGGTATTGGAGAAATCAGATATAAGAAAATGTTTGGAGAGTTTATGGTCTATGTTAATGATAAACCAGTTATTATAGTTTGTGATAATGTGCCTTTTGTTAAGAAACTAGATTGTATTAAAGATAAAATGCAAAATGCAGAAACAGGTTGCCCATACAATGGAGCAAAAGAACATTATATCTTAGATATTGATAATAGTGAATTTTGTAAATCTATTATTATTGAGCTAGAAAAAGTAACACCAATACCAAAATCAAAAAAGAAAAAGTAACCACTAACTTACAATATATAGCGCAAGTAATTACATTTATTTGTAAAAAGGCTACACAAATAAAAAATAATATGATACAATAAAAAACGAAAATTATAAGCTAGAGGATTTAAAATCTTGAAATATATGGGAAATTAAAAGGAGGAGAAAGATATGAGTCGGACACAGTAAATGGCACAACATACAAGCTAAAAAGGGAAAAGCAGATGCAGCAAGAGGAAAAGTATTTACTAAATTAGGAAGAGAATTATTAATAGCAGTTAAAGAAGGCGGACCAGATCCAGCAGGAAACTCAAAACTTAAAAATGTTATTGCAAAATGTAAAGCAGCCAATATGCCAAATGATACAATAAATAATGCCATAAAAAAAGCATCAACAAGCAACGAAAATTATGAAGAGATTGTATACGAAGGATATGGACCAAATGGAGTAGCAGTAATAGTAGAGGCATCAACAGACAACAAAAATAGAACAGCAGCAGATGTAAGACACGTTTTTGACAAAGCAGGAGGAAACTTAGGAACATCAGGATGTGTATCATACATGTTCAATAAAAAAGGAATTATTGTAATTGAAAAAGCATCAACAGATATTGACGAAGATGAATTAATGATGCTTGCACTAGATGCAGGGGCAGAAGATTTCCAAACAGAAGGAGAAATATACGAAATAACAACTGAACCAAGTGATTTTACAGAAGTTGTAAGCAAATTAGAAGAATCAGGATTAACATTCTTAGAAGCTGGTGTTCAGATGATACCAACTACAACAGTCACACTAGATGAAAAAGGGCAAGAAAAAATGGAAAGACTAATAGATAGACTAGAAGAACTAGATGATGTTTCAGAAATCTACCATAACTGGGAAGAATAAAATAAAT
>CAOPQH010000135.1 GCA_948505485.1 uncultured Clostridia bacterium | reverse complement strand
TGTCCACATTTAAATAAAGTAAAAGAAGCTAAAATTAAAGAACCAACAAGAGAAGAAATACTTAAATTATCAAATATGTTTAAATTATTTGCAGATGACACAAGATTAAGAATAATATGCATATTAATAAGAGAAGAATTATGTGTATGTGATATTTGTGAAACATTAGGAGTTAATCAATCAACTGTATCACATCAATTACAATTATTAAGAAATAGTAATTTAGTTAAATACAGAAGAGAAGGAAAGCAAATTTTTTACAGTTTGCAAGACGAACATGTAGAGAGAATTATTAGTCAAGCATTAGAACATATTTTAGAAGAGGAGGTAAAATAATATGGAAGAAAAAAACGAAGAACATAATAAAAATTATAGTCATTGCCATGAACATAAAGAAAGTGGAAAAAAGCAAATTATATTATATATATTATCAATAATTGCTTTTATTATAGGATTTATTCCACAATTTGCTGATTTTAAGTGGATAATATACTTGGTATCTATATCATTATGTGGATTTGATTTATTAAAAGAAGGAATAATAAATATATTTAAACTTAATTTTGAAGAAGATACATTAATGACGATTGCAGTAATTGCAGCATTTGTATTAGGAGAATATCCGGAAAGTGTAATGGTAGTATTATTATTTAAAATTGGAGAATATTTAGAAAAAAGAGCAGTACAAAAATCAAATAACAATATAGAAGAAATAGCTAAAATACAATCAGAAACAGCTAATTTATTTAAAGGAGATAAAACAAAAATTATTGATGTTAAACAATTAAAAGTAGGAGATAAAATATTAATAAAACCAGGAGAAAAAGTACCAGTAGATGTAAAAATTTCGAAAGGTAATTCTAATTTAGATACTTCTTCTATAACTGGTGAAAGTGATACAAAAGAAGTGTTTGAAGGAGAAGAAATATTATCAGGAACAATAAATTTAACTGGCAGTTTAGAATGTATTGTAAAAAATACATTTGAAAATTCTACAGCATCACAAATTGTAAGTTTAGTTTATGAAGCAACAAACAATAAAGGAAAAACAGAAAAATTTATTACAAAGTTTTCAAAAATATATACACCAACTGTAATAGTATTAGCAATAATATTTGCATTTGTAGTACCATTTGTATTTAAGCAAAATTTTACAGAATGGATAAGGAGAAGCCTAATTTTCTTAGTAGCATCTTGTCCATGTAGTTTAGTAATTTCTATACCATTAGCCTTTTTCTCTTGTATAGGAGCTATATCTAAAAAGGGTATGATAATAAAAGGAACTAAGCATATAGAAAATTTAGCAAAGGCTACTGCGATATGCTTTGATAAAACTGGTACAATTACAACAGGAAAATTAGAAATAGATAATATTAAATTGACAGGAATATGTCAGGAAGAAGATATACTAAAATATGTTTATAATCTAGAAAAGTTATCAAATCATCCAATAGCAAGTGCAATATACAGTATGTGCAAAAATATAGAAATACTAGAAGTAAGAAATCAAGAAGAAATTGCAGGATATGGAATAATAGGAGAAATAGAAGATAAAAAAATAATTATAGGAAATAAAAAAATATTAGATAAATATAATGTAGAATATAGTAAATTAGAAGAAGGAGCAATATATATAAGTATTGATAGTAAACTTGCAGGATGCATTACATTGAAAGAGGAAATAAGAAAAAATAATGAAAATTTAGTAGAGAAATTTTCACATATCAATATATTTAAATTAATAATGTTAACTGGAGATAATAAAAAATCAGCTGAAAAAGTTGCCAAAAGAATTAATCTAAAAGAAGTTGAAAGTGAACTATTACCACAAGATAAAATGAAAAAAGTAAAAGAATTAAAGTCACAAAAGGAGAAAATTATTTTTATAGGTGATGGAATAAATGACAGCCCTGTTTTAGCAAGTTCAGATTTTG
>CAOPQH010000134.1 GCA_948505485.1 uncultured Clostridia bacterium | reverse complement strand
TTATAAGTAATGTATGGCTTTTCGTGTATTTCTAGTCCAAGTCCATGACCTATACTATGTATTAAATCAAATCCATGTAATCTAAAATCATTTTCAACCATTTTAGATAAAACTCTTATATTAGCTCCATCCTTATATTGATCTGAAGTTTGTTTTTGATTTTTTAAAACTAAATCATACACAGATTTCATTTCTTCTGTAACCTCTCCAACAAAAATAGTTCTAGTCATATCTGAGCAATACCCCTTATATTTACATCCCATATCAATTGTTATTATATCTGTTTCTTTTATCTTTCTATCTGTAGGTGTAGCATGAGGTTTTGAAGAATTTTCACCTGATGCTACTATTGTTTCAAATGCTAATCCTTCTGTTCTTTCTTTGTAATAATCTTCAATCGCTTTAGCAATATCTTTTTCTGTCATTCCAGGTTTAATACAACTTAAAATATACTCAAAACAATTATCTGTTATTTCACAAGCCATTTTTATATTTTCAATTTCTTCTTCATCTTTTATCGTTCTTTGTTTTTCAATAAAGTTTTCGGTTTCTACAAAATTATTTATTTTAAATTTGTGCATATATTCTTTATATTTTGCATATGTAACATAATTTTCTTCAAATCCAACATTTTCGCAAAACATAAAAAAGTTCTCATAATCATCTTGTGAAACATCTGATATATTATTAACAATTATTTCATCTTCAATTGTAAGTATGCTTTGTATATCTTCAATATATCTTCCATCAGTTATAAATATATTTTCCTTTCTTGTTATCAATAATATACCTTCTGCTTTGATATTTGTTAAATATTTTATATTAACTGGATTTGATACTATCATTCCTTGTAAATTTAAACTTGGTAACGTGTTTCTTATCCATTGCATTTTTTGATTCATATTTTCACCTCTTTATACTATCTTTTATATAAACCTAATGTAAATATTGCCAATAGTGAATTTAATATTATGCTAAATGGTACAAAAATCATTATAAATGTTGCTATAACTATAAATGGACCAAATGGAATATATTCATCAGATTTTTTTATTTTTGTTAGTAATAATACTATACTCAATATTGCTCCAATTAAAAAAGATAACAATGCTATTACAATTATATTTGATAATCCAAAATATAATCCTAAAACTCCCATTAGCTTAACATCTCCAAATCCCATTGCTTCTTTTCCATATACGATACCTCCTAAAAAGGTAATCAATAAAAATATTCCTGCTCCTACAATCATTCCAAGCAACATATTTATTGATATCGCTACATTTGACATTCCATATATAAAAGTAAAAATTAATCCTATTTCAAACATTGTCAAATTTAATCTGTTAGGAATTATCTGTAACTTATAATCAATAACAAAAACAGACAGTAACATTGGCGTTAACACTAGATATTTAATTAAATCTAAATTAGAAATTATAGTATCATGTATTCCAATATTATATAATATTAGGATATTTATAAAAGCATTTACTGCACATAATAAATAATTAATTTTAAACTCATTTTTATATTCTTTAAAAATATCTAGTGTAAAGACTTTTTTATATTCTGGTAATCTTTTATTTGCCCAA
Organism: uncultured Clostridia bacterium; assembly: GCA_948505485.1. Taxonomy (GTDB): domain Bacteria; phylum Bacillota; class Clostridia; order TANB77; family CAG-508; genus CAG-269. The sequence goes on along the minus strand of CAOPQH010000134.1, from coordinate 375 downwards.
TCTATTAACTGTCCTGTAAATACTCCTATAATTGCAATGATTATATAATAGACTATATGTACATCATTAAAATACATTCTATTTTTTCTCCTTCTGCTTATATCTATTTTTTATAAAATTCTCAGCTGGTCTTTTTAACCTTGTTATTAATATATCTTTTACATTTATTGGCTCCACTAGTATTGTAAACATTTTACATCTATTTCCACCAATTATGTCTGTAAATATTTGATCTCCAACAACTGCAATGTTTTCTGGATTTTCTTCTAATATTTTTTGTACTTTTAAAAAGCCTGATTTTAATGGTTTTTTTGCAAAATATCTATATGCTATCTTTAATTTGTCTGAAACCATTTTAACTTTTTTTTGTTTGTT
>CAOPQH010000133.1 GCA_948505485.1 uncultured Clostridia bacterium | reverse complement strand
AACTCGTAACTAAACCTTGGCAAGGTTTCATTTTACCACTAAACTATACCTGCAATTTATTAAATTTTCAAAGATAGACCTACGCCTTGGCAACGAGACGCTCTATCAACTGAGCTATTCCCGCAACTTGTAATTGCTCTATTATGATAACAAAATTACTTTATAATGTCAATAGATTAGAAAAATTTATAATGGATGTATAATTTCTAAAAATATAAGATATATAAGATTTTATAGTCTTTTTTTCTATTGTTATAGTATTCAAAATATCTAATTTTAGAACTAATTCATTATTTATCTTTAAACTTAAGCTTCCTATGGATTGATTTCTAATTACAGGTGCACTAAGTATAAAATTGCAATCTATCTCTGTTTGAATTTTATCAATATATTGATTATTAATAGGAATATATTCATAAGGTGATTCAATAATTGATAATTGTATATTATTTGTTTTTGATTTTGTTATTGAGAAGTTAGAGATATTATTTTCTTTCCAATTTGCGAAATCTTTGTTTATAATTTCTTTAATATTTATCATTTGATAATTATTAAATACATATTCTATTAATTTTGTACTATCTTGAGTTCTAAAATTCTTTGTATCAGCACCTAGTACAACACATATTATATCTAATTTTCCTCTTTTAACTGATGTTACTAAACAACGATTTGCACCATTTGTAAATCCTGTTTTTACTCCATATACTCCATTAAGGTTACCTAGTAATTCATTTGTGTTTTTAATATTTTTAGGATTTCCGTTTATAGTAACAGTATAGTTTTTAGTTGAAACTATAGATTTAAAAGTTTCATTTTTTAAAGCATAATCAGCCATTAAAGATAATTCATAAGCTGTAGTATAATGGTCATCTTTATCTAGCCCGTGTGGAGTTACAAAGTGAGAATGAGTAAGCCTAAGGTCGGATGCTTTTTTGTTCATTAATTCTGCAAATCCCTCAACACTATCACCAACATGTTCTGCTAAAGCTACAGCTGAGTCATTGCCTGAACATAATAATAAGCCATATAATAAATCTTTTACAGTTATTTTATCTGATGTTTTTAATCCTAATCGAGATCCTCCAGTTCCAGCTGATCTTTTCGATATTTTTACAGTATCATTTAAATTTGCATTTTCTAAAACAACAATTGATGTCATTATTTTAGTAGTAGAAGCCATCTTCTTTTCTATATTTTCATTTTTACCAAAAAGTATGGTATGAGTACTTCTTTCAATAACTATAGCAGCTCTAGAGTTTATAGATGGCTCTTTAGAAATAGAATTAGATGATCCATTATTTGATATACTATTACAATAAACAGGAGTGTTAATTAATAATAGGGTTGATAAAAAACATATGCATATGAATTTTAATTTTTGTTTCATAAATAATTCACCTTTTAATGTATATTAAATTATTATAAAAATATGCTATAAACTTCAAAAATTGCTAAACAGTGCTAAAATCAATAAAAAGGCATCTAATTTACATAAACTATTGATTTTGTAAAGAAAATGTAATATAATTGTAAGGTAATAGTGTTTTTATAGAAAAAATTTTATAAAAACACTTTCCGTAGGCTAATAGTAGAACTTTTTATGACTATAAAAACAAGTGGCAAAAAATGATATTGACACTATAAATTAAAGTAGTAAAATATAAGTAATGATTTATTATTTGAAAGGGAAGGTATTAATATGAAGAATATTAAGCTAAAAAGAATATTTGCAATTTTAATTGGGTTGATAATGACAATTACAATTTTTGGAAATATGCTTAAATCAAATGCAGACACAACGGATGAAAAAGACACATTATATGTTGGATTATCTAGAGTAATTCCAAATACAAATTTTGGGTATGCAATAAATGATCCAACTGTGGTAACAACAAATGCGGGAAAAACTATATGGAGTATAGTATCATATACAGATAATACATTTGGTGCTATAAATGACTTTTCTAAAACTAATTTATATTGTCTAAAAGCTGGAGTAGGTTTTTTGGATGATAGAAATATTTCTAATATTTCTGAAAAAAAAACATATAAGAGATTATGTAGTATAAATGATAAAGAACAATTATTAGC
>CAOPQH010000132.1 GCA_948505485.1 uncultured Clostridia bacterium | reverse complement strand
GTGAGTTTGTCGCATTGTAATTTATATGCAGTTGCTACTGTTATAGTAATATTTAGTTAAATGCTGTTAAGTAGGGGCGATTAGTAATCGCCCGAACTTCAACGAAATTGCCCTATATTCATGCCGCCAAGCTACATGTCAATAGGGTGTTTTCTTTTTCGCAGGCTCAAAAGAAAAATGCTATTGACACACGTGATTTTTCTACAATTGTATAGTTGTAGTTTGGATGTTATAATATAAATTAATCTGAATGCAAATTTTCATAAAATAGTTAAAAAATTTGCATTCTATTGCATTTTTTTAAAAATATAGTATAATAATAGTATAAAGTAATCTATGAAAAAATTAGATATGTGAATTTTTTTCGAAAACTATAATAATTATGGAGGCGGTAATATGATAGAAAGAAAAGAATATTTAGAAAAATTAAAAAAATGGAAAGATAAGGATTTAATAAAAGTTATAACGGGAATAAGAAGATGTGGAAAATCAACTTTATTTGAATTATATATTGATTATTTAAAAAGTGTAGGAATAGAAGATAATCATATAATATCAATAAATCTTGAAAACCCAGATAATGAATTTGATACTTATAAGGATTTATATAAATATGTAAAAGAACAAATAAAAGATAAAAAGCAATATTATGTATTTTTGGATGAAGTTCAAAAGGTTTCAGAGTTTCAAAAGGCAGTTGATGGATTATATATTATAAAAAATGTAGATGTATATATAACAGGTTCTAATGCATATTTATTATCTGGAGAATTAGCAACATTATTAACTGGAAGATATATACAAATAAAAATGTATCCATTATCATTTAAAGAGTATTTAAATTATTATGGGAAAGATGTAGATGAAAAGATATATTTAAATTATATTAATAGAAGTTCATTTCCATATGCTTTAAAATTAGAAGAAGAGTCTGAAATTGATGATTATTTAGATGCCTTATATAATACAATAATTGTGAAAGATATAAGTCAAAGAAAAAAGATTGCTGACACAGCAATGCTTAGAACAGTTGCTAGATTTATGTTTAATAATATAGGAAATTGTTTATCTATTAAGAAAATAGCTGATACATTAACCTCAGATGGAAGACCTATATCTGTTCATACAGTTGAAAGTTATTTAGAATCATTAGTTGAGAGTTATGTATTTAATAAAGTTTCTAGATTTGATATAAAAGGAAAACAATATTTGCAATCAGGAGAAAAATATTATGCAACTGATGTAACAATGAGATATGCGTTATTAGGAAGAAGAAACATAGATGCAGGTCATATATTAGAAAACATTGTGTATCTTGAACTTATAAGAAGAGGTTATAAAGTATATATAGGGAAAACAGGAGAAAAGGAGATAGATTTTGTTGCTGAAAATAAAGAAGGTTTTACTTATTTTCAAGTAGCATATACAACAAGAGAAAAAACAACATTAGATAGAGAATTAATACCACTACAAGATATAAACGATCATTATCCTAAATATATACTTACAATGGATATAGATCCAATAGCTGATTATAATGGAATAAAGAAAATTAATGTTTTAGATTGGTTATTAGAAAAGTAATATTAAAATTATAAAAATGGAGGAATGAAAATTGCAGTTATTTGATTCACATGCACATTATGATGACAAAAAATTTGATGAAGATAGAGAAGAAATTATAAAAAGTATAAAGGATTCAGGAGTAACAAAATTAGTATCAGTAGGGTATGATATAAAATCGACTAAATATGCAATAAAGCTTGCTAATAAATATGATTTTATATATGCAACTGCAGGAATATCGCCTAATGACATTCCACAGACTGAAAATGAATTGTGTAAAAACATAGAGCAAATTGAAGAATTAGCTAAAGAAAAAAAGATTGTTGCAATAGGTGAGATAGGACTTGATTATTATTGGAATACTAACAATAAAAATATGCAAAAGCAAGCATTTATTAAACAAATAGAAGTTGCAAATAAATTAGATTTACCAATTGCAATACATACGCGTGATGCGGTTTCAGATACTTTAGATATATTAAAAAATCAAATGGAAGTAAAAAATAAAGGTATATTTCACTGTTGTCCACAAAACAGAGAATTAATAAAAGAGGCTCTTAAATTAGGATTTTATATATCATTTGCAG
>CAOPQH010000131.1 GCA_948505485.1 uncultured Clostridia bacterium | reverse complement strand
TAAATACAGGGCTATCCTCTATTTGTAATTTTAGTGTGTTTCCATCTTCTTGATAATTTCTATTTACTCCATCAACAGCTATATATTCTAATTTTCCATCTATTTCTTGAACTTTAAATTTAATTTCCTTTACAGATGTATAACCTTCAGGTGCACTTACTTCTCTTAATGTATATATAGCATCTTCGTCTTTTCCTTCTACATATTGGTATAAATTACTTATTGATATTTTTCCATTTGCATCTGTTGTATACATTCCTATTTCTTTATTATATTTATATAATTTAAATTTTGCACCTGGTAATACTACTATATTTTCTTTGTTGTTTTCTCCTTCAGTTTGTTCTATTGTTGTATTTACATTTGTGATTTTTCTTATTTTAGAAATTTCTAAATTGTATGTTGGAATTTTTTCATTTTCTAGAGTCATTTTTGCAACTGGTATATCATTTTGTTCTGAAATGCTATTTTCTTTAACATTTCCTTCTAAAATTTCTAAATTATAATTTCCATCATTATTTATTATTTTAAATTTTATAGGGTCTGCTAAATAGTACCCTGTTGCTTTTATTTCTTGCAAAGTGTATTCTTCATTTATATCTAATTCTATTTCTGCTTTTCCATTTTGGTCTGTTCTTATTGCTTGTCCTTCTTGTCCTTCACTTGACAAGTTTGCTCCTGTTACTTTATAGTGTACATATTTTACAGGTATGTCTGTGTCTTTTTCTAATTTTAAGATTTCTAATTTTGTTCTTACTTCATCTTCAACTTTTACAGTTACTTTATAATCTTCTCCTTCATTTTTTATTACTGCCATGTCTTCTTTTGTAGTTCCTTCTAGCTTTTCTACTGTTAAAGACCCATTTTCATCTAACCTTGTAGTAAATCTTATTTTATCTGTATTTAATGTATAAATACTTGGTGAATTTATTTCTTCTATTTCATATGTTTTTTCTGCATATAATCCTTTTATTATTAATTGTCCTTGTGTATTTGTTACTGATACTTTACCTATTTTGCTAACTTCATCGTTTACTACTTCTTTAACACTATATATAGCACCTGGTACTAATACATCTTTATTTGTTCTATATTTTGTTAATTCTAGATTATATTTTTCTGCTACTCTTAAACCTATTTTACTTGGTTCTACTTGTGTACTGTATTTTCCTTCAGGTGTATCTAAGTTACAAAATACAGCATGATGACTATATGATACTTCATTAATAAATTCTAGTCCATTAGGTATTTGAACTGTGTAGTAGAATATATATTCTTTATTTTTGTTTATTTTATTTTTTCCAAAGTCTATAATATATGTTCTTATATTATCCCAATTTGTTACTTCTCCCTTAGCTTTCCAACCATTATCTGTATCTGTTAACTCTTTTGTTGGATTTTCATTTTCTGAATAATATACTGTCACTTTATCTTGTAATTCTGCTGGTATTTCTATTCCTTGATTTGTCATTTTCGCTGTATATGTTGATCCTAAATTCTCATTACTTAAGACATATGTATTTCCTTCAAATGGTATTTTCCCTAATATTACAGTATCACTTACAGTGTAATCATAATTATTTTTAATTACTACACCTATTTTTGCTTTTCTTTCTTCATTATCTACTTTAGCATAAGATTGTCTTATATCTGCTATTCCTGGTGATGTTACACTACTTCCTGAATTATCATAATTAGTTATTATTTGGTTTGTTAATAAAGTTCTTGGTTTAGGAAAATATATTGTACGTGAACAATATTGTACACTTTCTGAAAAATCTAAGTTATCATTTACATCATATATATCTTTAACTGGATTTTTATATGTTCCTTTTGCTTTATTATAAGCATATAATTCTATTTTTCCATTAGATATACTGCTTGTAGGATTTGGTGTTATATCTACATTAAATGTTATAGTATATCCTTGTTGTGTTTCACTATTATTTTTAGTATTTATTTTTATAAAGTTACAATCATCTTTTTGTACTAATTCATAATTTAATATAGATACATCATCATTATTTATTTGTACATCATTTATTTGCACTGCTAAAATTTGTTTTGGTAGCTTTACTAAAAAGCTTCCATCTATCCAACCTAATGTATTATCATGTTCTGAATAACTTGACGCATTTATTGTTATCTGACTGTCTTTTTCAGTAATTTGTGTATTAAAATTATTTACACTCATTTTTACATCAGCAGTTGAATATTCTTC
>CAOPQH010000130.1 GCA_948505485.1 uncultured Clostridia bacterium | reverse complement strand
CTTTTACCGTTTGATTTGGGAATTTTTTAATACCATCTATAATTAATGTGTCTTCTACATTATAATTCATTATAATTTCATATCTTAATATACTTTCATTATAATTTGCAACTTCTATTCCATTTAATTTTATCATTTTTAAATGACTATCAGAAGATGCTTTTCTTACAAAATGCAAATTATAAATATGTTCTATACCATCTGTTCCTGTTGCTTTTATTTGTTTTATTGTTTCTCCTGGGTATGTTTCTATTGTTTGTACCAATCCGTCTTCTACTATAACATCATCACTTGTAGGTGTTATAGTAACTACTGGATATGCTTGTTCTTTATCTAATTCAATATAATAATCATTTTCTGCTGGATTAAATTTAGTAGACATTACTCCTGTATTTACTGTTATATTTTCTATTGGGTAAGTATCAAATAATTCTAAAGCTGTTATACTAGCTTTACTATTTGTAGAAGCACCTGCTGTTAATTCTGTATTTGTAAATACTTTTCCTGAATAGTGATAAGAATCAGATATTTGTGTATACTCATTTACTTTAGGCGTAATATCATCCTGTCCATTTATAGCAATACATCCTTCATGTCCTGATACAAATCCTGACCCTCCTGCACCTGATGATTTTTTACTAACATTATTAGTTTGTCCACCCCAGTAGCCACCGCCACCACCGCCAACACCGTCATTATCAGCACTTCCCCAGCCATTTCTACCTATACCAAATTGATAACCTGAAGTTTGTGTTCCTGCTGGAGATACAGAATATGCAGAAGTTCCTGTTAAACCTCCTCCATCACCTGGTGTATATGACCAAGATGAACCACCTGCACCACCAGCGACTATAATTCTAGATGCAAGACTAGGAATTTCATTCCAATTTCCGCTTACTAAACGTATATCTGTTGCTCCTCCTCCTGAACCGGAAGTTTCGTTATCTGTTCTGTCCCATGTACCAAGTCCACCACCATTCCAAGCAGCATCAGAATCTTTTCCTACCACAGAGTCTGTTCCATCTTTTCCTACATAAACATAGTATTCTTCGCCTTTTCTTACTTTAATTTCACCTTTAGCATAACCACCTTTTCCAAATAAACTACCTAGAGAACCATTACATCTAGAACGTCCTCCAATTCCTCCCCAACATTCAAATTTATATCTTCCTGTAATAGGAACTATAAACTCTTGATAAGCTCCTACATAAGAATAATTGTTTATCATATTAAATTCTTCACAAGTAATTGTGTATACTTTTGCTTCTGAAATATGAGGATTTGTTACTGTAATCTCAATTTTGCTCCCTATACTAACATTGTTTTGTCCACTTATTGTAATTTTTGAATCTTTGTCATATGCTACAGCAAATATATTTACTTTAGTTGTACCTTCTAAAATATAAATTTTATAATCTGTTATTTCAGGGTCAAATTTTGGATTTAAATTATATCCTGGTAGTTCTATATTTTTTAAATAATTGCTATCTTCTCTAATTAAATTTAAAGTATATGTTGTGGTACTAGTTTTATCTTCTGAAATGCTTGTAAATGTAATAGTTTTATTGTTTTTTTGCATAATATATTCATTTTCACCATTGATTGTTTGATTTTCATTTGCTTTTACATATTCAATTTTTACTAAATCTTCTGTATCATAAGGCAAATATACATTATAATTTTCAACGTTTTGCTCGAATACATATTCTTTTTCATTTATTTTTATTCCAGTTAAATATGATTCATTTGCAGATGCTATATTAGTTTCTTCACTTGCAAAAAAATTAGTTTTCACATTTTGAATTATTGTTGATATTTCTTTTTTGAAAGGCATAGAAATAACTGTTAGATTATACAAAACTAACAGTATTGTTATAAATATTGTACAAATTGTAGCTAATATAATTTGTCTTTTTAACCTTTTTTTGTATTTTTTTGCAAATTTCAAAATGTTCCTACCTCTCTCTTATTTTTTAAAAAATAATAATAATATTTATAATTAATAATAATATTTATAATAAAAATAAATCATATATTATAAATAAATCTTAATATTATTTTAATTATTTTTATAAGTTACTTCAAGTTACTATTTCCTTATATTTCAATGATTAAATACTATTTATTATACGGATAATTAGTATTTAAATATTAGTTATTCTTTTTTGTCGTTTTCTTTATTTTTATATTACATATGTTATAGTTTTTTACAAAAAACATGCGGAAATAAGGGTTTTGGAGTTTAGATCGG
>CAOPQH010000129.1 GCA_948505485.1 uncultured Clostridia bacterium | reverse complement strand
TAGTAATGATATATCATTGCCACGGTCATTTTAAAAAAGTGTCCGGATATCAGATTAAAATTATAGCATTCCGCCATAAGAGGCCTTTGGTCTCTTGGCGGAAAGTCTTTTAGGAGATAAGAATGAGCTGTATAACAATGATAAAAGAAATAAAAAGTATTCATCCAGAAGATATTGCGTTGATAAGATTAGGTAGCTTTTATAAGGTTTATGGAAAAGACGCATATATAGTTTCAAAAATTTTTGAATATAAAACAAAAGAAGAAGAAGGAATAATAAGTTGTGGTTTTCCGACGAAGGCAATAAATAAAGTAAAAGCAACACTTGAAAAAAAGAAAATAAATTATATGCTAATTGAAAGCAGAGATAATTATAGAGTTGATGAAAAGGAAAATTTTAAAAACTTGAATAATTATAACAAAGAATTTCAAGAAGCAAAAATATATGTAAACAACAAAATTAGAATTGACAAAATATGTGAATACTTGAACAAAAACGCTAAAAAGGAAAATATAAAGAATATATTAAAGGAATTTGAGATAATAATAAATGCAAAAGGAAAAATTTAAAGTAATAAATTTTATTAGGGAATTGTTAGTTAATATTGATAAAAATTTAGAAAACTTTCCTAAAAAAGATATAGAAATAAAAAATAGAATAAGAAATACAAGCTATGATTTGTTGGAATTAGTATATGAAGCTAATGCAATAGAGAATATTCAAGAAAAATCAGAATTATTAAATAAAAGTATAGCTAAAGTAAAGGTTATAGACTTTTTAATCAATTTAAGTTATGATAAACAAATTATAAATAATAAAAGATATTTAAAATTTGGAGAGTCAATGGACGAAATAATCAAATACTTAACTGGTTGGAAGAAATCTATAAATAATTAGGGCACAGTTGTCGGTATGTGGACTTTCTTTTTCGTATGTTCCTTTGGGTGGCTTCGCGCTATGTTAACTGCAATTCGAACAATGCGAACTTCGGGTTGCGCAATGCTAACACGAACATGAACGGTAATAATATGTTCAATTCGAACAACGACAATAACAACAACTACAATCGTCTTCGCCCCGTAGATTCTATACACTGTGGTTATACAATTACAAATTGTGTAAGAGATAATATAGAAACAAACTGGTGTCCTGTAGTCGAAGTAATTTGATTATAAAATAAAAGTAGATAAATTTTTTTGTTAGTAGGCATTAGCTCGAAAAGGAGAAAATTTTAGCACTATTTTTAGAGTAGTACGTTTAGTACTACTCTTTTAAAATAACTTTTACAATTTTAATTTGTTTTCACAAAGGTTTTTATAGCATAACCTTGAAGAGACAAGACTATGCATAGGTATAAGACCATTATGATATAAATATTCTCTTTTTTTCAGTCTTCTTCGAACTGTGCGATATTTAGCATAATTACCATACTTATTTCTACCAATAAAAATAAAATTATCGGTATCTTTATATAGTCTTGTTTTTTTATTTAATTTCAAATTTTCTTTATCTAAAAATTTAGTTAATTCGTGTAAACAATATTTAAGATAATCTTTAGAATGATGAAAAAGAAGGAAATCATCTTGATAACGAATTACACCTTTAATTTTTAATTTTTCTTTTATAAAATGGTCCATATCATTTAAATAAAAAATAGCAAGAACTTGACTTGTCATATTTCCAATGCTTAATCCTTCGGAATCACTATCAATAATATTATAAACTATCTGTAAAGCTTTTTTATCTTTTATTCTTTTCTTTAGTTTTTCTTTTAAAATATCGTGATCTATACTTGCAAAAAATTTGCTAATATCACATTTTAAAATGTAATAATGTTTATATTTACAAGAAAAATAATGTCTATATTTTTGATATAATTCTAATCCTTTTCGCATTCCCATGTCTTTTCTACTTGCAACATTGAAATCAGTAAGACACGGAAGAATTGCTGGGTATAAAATATATCTAGCGACAAGATGATTTATAACTTTGTCAACCATGCCTTGACTTACAATTCTTCTTTCTTTTGGTTCTTTAATTGTAAATATATTATAAGGGCCAACTTTATAGTTTTGGTTTTTTAAAATATTATATATTCTGTAAGTATAAATACATTTATATTCTTTGAAAAATTCTACCTTTTTTTTATTTTTTGTATTTCGGCAAACTTCATTAAATGCAGAAATAATGTTGTCAAAGTCATAAATATTTTCGTATAAATATCCTTTTCTTTTCATAAAATAATCCATTCCTTTCTCGCTTCGCTCTAAGGCACACATAGGAATGA
>CAOPQH010000128.1 GCA_948505485.1 uncultured Clostridia bacterium | reverse complement strand
CTTGGCGGTTATAAATTATAAATACCTTATTAACAGGTAGCTTGGCGGTTATAAAAAATAGTGCATAGATATAAATAAAAAATAGTTAGATTAAATTCTAACTACTTTTTTATGCTCTTTTAACTTTTCCATCTCTTAAACATTTAGCACACACATGTATTCTTTTAGTCTGACCATTAATTAGCGCTTTAACACTTCTTAAATTTGGTTTCCAAGTTCTAGAAGTTCTTTTACTTATATGAGAACGAGTTATGCTAAGTTTATTTCCGGTGAGAAATTGATTTATTACAAATTTCACATTTTGCCATACTTTATTGCACCTCCTATATTAGTTAATAAAATTGACTAGTAACAATTTTAACACAAAGATAAAAAAAAAACAAGTATTTTTCAAATTAAATAAAAAATATTTGAAAATTTATTGCAAAATATGAAATATGTGGTATAATAACTAAGTTAATAAGAAGACTTAAGAAAGGATGAATTTAAATGAAAAGTAAAGTAGAAAAAACAGAAAATGCAAATGAAGTAAAATTAGAAATCACAATAGAAGCTGAAAAATTTGATGCAGCTATAAAGAAAGTATATTTTAAAAGTGCTAAATATTTTAATATACCAGGATTTAGAAAAGGTAAAGCACCAATGAATATTGTAGAAAAATATTATGGAAAAGAAATATTTTATGAAGATGCTTTTAATGAAGTAGTTCCAGAAGAATACGAAGCAGCATTAGCAGAAAATAAAATAGAAGCAGTTAGTAGACCTAATATAGACGTAGTTCAAATAGGGAAAGGACAAGATTTAATATTTACAGCAGTAGTAGAAACAAAGCCAGAAGTAGAACTAAAAAAATATAAAGGTATAGAAATTAAAAAAGTAGAGTATAATGTAACAGAACATGACATAGAACATGAATTAGGACACATGCAAGAAAGAAACTCAAGATTAATTAGTATAGAAGATAGAGCTGTAGAAAATGGCGATATTACAGTAATTGATTTTGATGGATCTGTAGATGGAGTTGCATTTGATGGTGGAAAAGCAGAAAATCATGAGTTAGAAATTGGAAGTGGAGCATTTATACCAGGCTTTGAAGACCAAGTTATAGGAATGAAAATAGACGAAGAAAAAGATATAAATGTAAAATTTCCAGAAGAATATTTTACAAAAGAATTAGCAGGAAAAGATGCAGTATTCAAAGTAAAACTACATGAAATAAAGAAAAAAGAATTACCAGAGTTAGATGATGAATTTGCTAAAGATGTTAGTGAGTTTGATACTTTAAAAGAATTAAAATCTAGTATAAAAGAAAAATTAGAAGAACAAAATGCTGAAAAAGCAAAATATGAAACACAAGATGCAATTATAAAAGCAGTATGTGATAACATGAAAGTAGATATTCCATCAGGAATGATAGAAACAGAAACAGACAATATGTTAAAAGACATAGAAACAAGACTTTCTTATCAAGGATTAAAAATTGAACAATATTTCCAAATGATGGGGAAAACAGAAGAAGAAGTTAGAAAAGAATATGAGCCACAAGCAGTAGAGGCAATAAAATCAAGACTTGCATTAGAAACTATAATAGAAAAAGAAGATATTAAAGCTACTAAAAAAGAAGTAGATGACAAAATAAAAGAAATGGCAAAAAATTATGGTAAAAAAGACGAAGAATTAATTTCAAATGAAAATGTTAGAGATTACATAGAAAAAGGAATTCAATCTGAAAAAGCAATGGACTTTTTAGTAGAAAATGCAAAAATAAAATAATAAATTGTAAAAGTTAAAATTGAAAAAGTTAGAAGTGAATATTGATTAATAAATAAATGAATTTACTACTAACTTTTTTTAGAAAGTAGAAGTCAGAAGTTAGAAATCAGAAATAATACCTCCGACATCTAATATCCGACATCTGACTTCATATATATAAAGGAGGAAATTTTATGTTAGAAAAAAATAGTTTAGTACCTTATGTTATAGAGCAAACAAGTAAAGGAGAAAGATCTTACGATATATTTTCAAGATTATTAAAAGATAGGATTATATTTTTAGGAGAAGATGTTAATCCAACAACTTCTAGTTTGATAATAGCACAATTATTATTTTTAGAATCAGAGGATCCAGATAAAGAAATATCTTTATACATAAATTCACCAGGTGGATCAATAACTGATGGAATGGGAATAGTAGACACAATAAATTATATAAAGTGTCCAGTAACAACTATATGTATAGGAATGGCAGCTAGTATGGGAGCAGTTTTACTTTCAGCAGGAGAAAAAGGAAAAAGATTTGCTACACCAAATGCTGAAATATTAATACATCAACCATTAATCGGTGGAGGAGGAATTTCAGGAC
>CAOPQH010000127.1 GCA_948505485.1 uncultured Clostridia bacterium | reverse complement strand
GAATATATTTTAACAGAATATATAAAAACACATGAATCAAAATATAGTTTAATATTATTAGTTGCATTATATACTGGAATGAGAATTGGAGAGATTTTAGCATTACGACCAAGTGATATACACATTTCTGGAAATATTGGAAGTATTGAAGTTAAAAGGACATTAACAAAGGATATTCACAATAAAGTAGTAATTGGAGAAATTACTAAAACAAAAAACGGATTAAGAACAATAGATCTTACACCTTTAGCTGTTCCTATAATACAGAAAGCATTAGCACAATATAAAGAAAATAAATATGATGTATTGTTCTGCCAATCAAATGGAAAGTTCTATACAGATGGACAAGTTAATTCAGCTTTTAAAATAATATGTAAAAATGCAGGACTTCGAGTTGTAACTTTAAAACACAAGAAAGTTGGAAAAAATAAAGGTATTTACTATGTTAATTATAAATCTAGCGATAGCCATACACATATGTTAAGACATACATTTGCAACAAGATGTATTGAATCTGGAATTGCTATAGAAGTATTACAGAAAATATTAGGTCATGCAGATATTACAACAACTATTAATACTTATGGATATATTTATTCATATTTAAGACAAAAAGAACTTAATCAAAAATATACAAAATATATGCAAGATACAAATGCAATACTAGAAGAAAATTTTGAAAGATTTGAAGAAGAATATTTAAATCTTAAATAATAATTTACAATTAGAACTTTATATGATATAAAATAATAAAATTGGAACTTACAAAAAGAATGAAATAGTTTGGAACGAAGTTCCAAATATAAGTTAATTAAGAGAAGTCTTGATATTACTGGTATAGATGTGTAAATTAAAATGTACATATGCACCATATTTTATAATTTTTTGAGGATATTGTAAATTATAATGCAATATCTTAATTTATTTTAAAGTGTTGTAAATACTATCTTTCAAAGGTAGTATTTATTTTTTTGACTATCTTAAAATATCATAAATTATCATAGAATATTTTAGCTTACTCCATTAAAACTCCATTAAAATTAATTTTCAATTCCATTAAAAAAATTCTTGCTATTCTTACAACCGCTTCTATTTCAAAAAGTGGGTTATTTTTACAATGCAGTAATTTTGAATTTTATATAAAACCTATTAGCAATGTAGTAATAGAAGCAGTGTTATAATTTGTGGGAATTAAAGAAAAGTTGTTGTTTTTGAAATAGAAATAAAGTATAATAGAAACATCCTTTTCAAAGGAAATCTTTCGGAAAGGAGGCAGACAGATGAGCAGTTTCGACTTAATTTGGCGTTTGATAGTATTATTACTTGCAAAAGATAATAAGAAATCTAATGACCAAAAAACTGAAGATTAGTCGCAAGAGCTAATCAAGGAGTGGTTCCCTAGCCACTTCTTTTTTTAATTTTAGAAATAAAAAAAGGTATGTGTCCCTAAACACACACACAGACATTAAACAGTTTCGACTACTGTTAACTTAAGTTAAATATAGTATACTATATTTTTTATTATATGTCAAATAATTTTCAAAAATTCATAATTCATAAAAATAATTGTAAAATTAATGTTTTAAAGCCTATAAATACCTAATATTTAAGTAATAATAGGCTTTTTATATTTTAAGATAATAAACAACAATATAAAATATTTAAAAAATATATAAATTAAAATGCATAATTTAAAGATAAGGAACTTATTATAAATTTGAAAGGAGGCTGTCATTATGGAAAAAGAAAATATTATATGGACTGTTCCAGAAGTAGCAAACATATTACTGAAGAAGATAGAGTGATAGCTGTTATTGGTGGATTTCATTTAAAAGAAATAAATTCATATACAGACCAAGTAATATAATATTTTAAAGATAATAATGTGAAAAGTGCATATATGGGACATTGCACATCTGATGAAGTAATAGAGTATTTCAAAGAATAACTAGATGGATATACAGAAGTTAAAAAATTATTTGCAGGTGCAACATTTGAAATAGATTAACAATAAGTAAGATATAATTAATGAAAAATAAACTTTAAGTAGTTTTAGATATTAAAATATTCTTATTCTTTAGAAACGGGAAATTTATTTAATTAAAAACAAAATTGACATAATGCGTCTTTTATGCTATTATATAGTTGTAAATTTTATTCTAAGTGCTCTCTGCACAAGAGTACTTTTCATATATATAGATTATAAATATAAGAAATATCAATATGAAAGGAGGTCATCAATATGATGGCAAAATTAATAAAAAACATGTTTCTTTTTACGGTGGCTATGGTTGCGTTTATGGCAGTTGGTGTTACAGCCAAAGCGGAAAGTATAGCAATTGATAACAAAGAAAAGTATACAGTCTCAGAAGGCTGTGTATATTGGGAAAGTTCCGAAGAATGTGGG
>CAOPQH010000126.1 GCA_948505485.1 uncultured Clostridia bacterium | reverse complement strand
AGTATTGTTGAAAAATTTACAAATGATGGAATTAAGCAAGGTATTGAACAAGGTAACGAACGTGGAATTGAACAGAATTGTAAACAGATTATTTTAAATATGCATAAAAAGGGCTGTGATGCTGTAATGATATCTGATTTATCTGGTATTAGTTTTGAAATGGTAAATAAGGTGCTTAAACAAAATTTTTTAGATGAAAATTAAAATAAACTTTTTAAACAGCAGGAATATATTTAATAATAGCCACCATATCTTAACAATACCAATTTTGTTTTATCTAATCTAATATTAATATTTAAAGGGCTAACAATATGATTGGACAGTCTATATATGTAATAAATAAATTTGAAAATCCATTCTTTTATACAGATTCACTTGTATTTTAAAGAATGGATTTTTAGATAAATATATTAATACAAAATTTCTGGATATTTACATATTTTTGAATAAAATTATAGAAAGGAGTAGTTTATGGGACTTTATTTAAATCCTGGAAACAGGGCATTTACAATATCTTCTAATGATGATATTTATGTGGACAAATCGGATTTGATTTCCTTTACAAATAGCAGAATTGATAAACAACACAGGTATATTTGTGTCAGCCGTCCCCGTCGTTTTGGAAAATCAATGGCAGCTGAAATGTTACTGGCATATTATGATAAGAACTGTATATCAGAAGATTTATTTAAAAAACTTCATATTTCCAATGATAAAAGTTATAATATGCATTTAAATAAATATGATGTAATTTATCTGGATATGCAACAAATCTTTGAGGATTCTGGGAATTTAGATAATTTTATTCCGTATTTGCAGAATGAAGTTATATCTGAATTAGATGAAGAATATCCAGGTATTATTAAACCTGGTGAAAAAAGCCTTCCTAAAGCACTTGCGGTTACTTTTTCTAAAACCAGCAATATAAATAAAGGTTTTATAATAATTATAGATGAATGGGACTGTATATTCAGGGAAGCAAAAAATAAATTTGATATACACAAAAAATATCTTGATTTTTTGAAAAATCTTTTCAAAGGAAGAACATATGTAAAATTAGCATATATGACAGGAATTTTACCAATTAAAAAATATGGTTCACATTCTGCATTAAATGTTTTTGATGAATTTTCAATGACAAACCCATCTATATTATCTGCATATACAGGTTTTACTGAAGATGAAGTTATGGATTTATGCAGAAAACATAATATGGATTTTAATGAAATGCAGTACTGGTATAATGGATATTTATTTGATGATGAAATGCATATATATAATCCAGAATCGGTTATAAATGCTATATTACGGAAGAAGTTTATAAGTTACTGGACAAGAACTGAAACATATGAAGCTTTGAAAATTTATATTGATATGAATTTTGATGGGCTTAAAGATAATATTATTAAAATGCTTTGTGGAAACAGGATAAAGATTTCTACTGATACATTCCAGAATGATATGACTACATTTGCATCAAAAGATGATGTTCTTACATTACTTGTACACCTTGGATATCTTGCTTATGATTACAATTCAAAGGAAGTTTTTATCCCTAACCATGAAATTGAAGAAGAATTTACAATTGCAACTAAAAGTTCTAATTGGAATGAAATTATAAAATCCATAACGCTATCAGAAAGGCTTCTTGAAGCTACTCTTTCACTTAAAAGCGAAAAGGTTGCAGAAATAATTGATGAAATCCATATGGCTACAGTTTCTATATTACAATATAATAATGAAAATTCATTAGCTTGTGTTATTTCGCTTGCTTATTATAGTGCTAAAAAAGATTATATTATAAACAGAGAATTTCCAACAGGTAACGGGTTTGCAGATTTAGTGTTTATTCCAAGAAAAAATATAGAAAAACCAGCTATTATAGTTGAATTGAAATGGAATGTTACTGCAGAAGGAGCAATAAAACAAATTAAAGAAAAAAAATATATTTCATCGTTAAAAGAATATAGTGGAAAATTAATTATTGCAGGAATAAATTATAATAAAAAAGATAAAAAACATGAATGTATTCTTGAAACTATTTATAAATAATTTTTTTGATAGTTAATATTTTTAACTTATTTATTACGCTTAAAAGTATTTTATAATAAAGTATATAATACCTGTTATTTTAGCGGCAGGTATCATATACTTTATGGTTGCTTTCAGATAAAAGATGGAGCAGGTTTCTGCATCTGAAAAAAATGTTTGAAATAGCAAGAAATGGAAACAAGAAACAAGTTCAAAAGCACATTCAAACATGTGGCACATTTCTTTAAATACAGAAGGCTTCCTGATGAATACCAGCCGCTTGATGAAAATATAAAACACCTAAGGATTTCCTGGAAGTTTTATTGGTGATAGTAAATATATAGAAATTAAAGAGGAACTGTTAACCAGGCAGACGAAAGACCAACTATAAAAAGTCAAGCAAAAAAATATTTTAATTTTTTGCTAAAAA
>CAOPQH010000125.1 GCA_948505485.1 uncultured Clostridia bacterium | reverse complement strand
TCATGTAAATAAAAAAATTCTCAAAAAAAGTGTCCAAAAACTTGACATAGATCCAGACTTATCTAATATAACATATGAAAGATTAATTAGGACTAGAAATTTAGGTTTAATAACTATGGAAGAAATAATGGATAAAATGCGAGAATATGGAATATCATTCAAAGAAGAACAACAAGAAAGTGAATTAGAGGACACAACAGATAGGCAATTACATGAAAAAGTAAACGAAGATACTAAAAATGAAGAAGAAATTTCAAAACAGGAATTATTACATAGAATATTAGAACGACAAAGAATTATAGCAGAACAACAGAATGAAATAGATATGCTAAAAAGTATAAGAGAAAAAAATAATTAAATAAAAGAAAAATTTTATTTTACAAGTAAGGAATAAGTAAAAACAATATGTAACCATCAAAAATAATATTTAAGCATGAAACCAAAATAAGAAGATTAAATAGATAAGTGAAGGAATTATAAATGAATAATAATAAAATGATAGAATATAAAGAAAATGTTATATCTAAAATAAGAAAATTCTTTAAAAGAATATTTAAGAAAAAAGAACAACAAAACAACTATATTAAAGAAGAATTTGTTAATGAAATAAAAGAAGAAAGAAAAGAGCAACAAGAGATATTCGCAAATGATATAAAAATTGATACAGAAGTTGTTAATTCTGTAATTGAAAAGAAAAATTTTCTAGAAAAAATTAATGGAAATGAAGAAGCATTAAATATGTTGTCAATTGATAGATTAAAGAAACTTGAGAAATACTATGATAGTGTTATTGAGAAAAATAATGAAAAAATAAAAAAATTAAAAGAAACAGTATAAAAGTAAAATATATAAAAAACAGAAAGTCTATAATAAGGCTTTCTATTTTTTTATAATTTTTCACTTTTTACGTTAACAAAACATAAAATATAGCATAATAAAAAAGAAAGGGTGAAGAAAATGTCAAGTTATATAATAAAAGGAGGAAAGAGACTAGAAGGAGAAGTACATATATCGGGGTCGAAAAATGCCTCATTACCAATAATAGCAGCAACAATATTAAATAGAGGAATAACTAAATTATATAATATACCCAAAATACATGATACAGAAATGATGTATGAAATTTTAAAAGAGCTTGGATGTAAAATAAAAAAGGAAAAAAATAAAGTTATTATAGATTCTTCAAATGTAAATAAATTTGAAATAAGTGAAAATTTAATGAGAGAAATGAGATCATCAGTAATATTGGCAGGTGCTTTGCTTGGAAAATACGGAAAAGCAACATTTTCATATCCAGGGGATTGCGATATTTGGTGGATACTATCTGCCAGTTTAAGATAAATGAATGGATACAAGAATTTAAATAGTAAAACAGATAAGCTTTAAAAGTAAAATTTTAAAGCTTTATTTTTTTGCAGTTATATATTAGAAAAGAATTTTGTCTCTAAAAAAATGCATTTTTGGTTGATATATTAGTATTTATAAACATTAATTGATACAGAAAAACAAATAAAAAAAGAAAGAGAAAAAGAATGGTATTTAGAAAGATAATAGCATAAAAATAGAAAGAGTCGCCTACTACCCAGTAAGCGACTACTATCTCATTTTTCTCACGACTACTATTTGTTAATTAGAGTTATTTCAGTTTCATAATTATGAAAATATCTCTTAAAGGCATTAGGCAATTGACGCTTGCCACTGTCAAACAATATAGAACGCGAATTTTCTTTTTCAATTTTTACGTAAAATCCGGATGCATGTTTAGTAAATGCATCCCATTTTAGTATTTCTTGGATTACAGGTTCCATCTTATCTGTGTCAACTTTTGCGAATGATAATTCGAGGCATTCATTAGCTGCATTAATGATAAAACTTACATTATCAAATTTAGCTAAAGTTGCATTAATAAACACAGATTTAGATAGAACTATAATCCGGGGATTAACGGAATTAAATTTAGAAGCTAAATATTCAACTACCTCATTATTCCATTGTGTGTTTAAAACTCCTGTAAAAGCATAAGACATAATTTTTCCTCCTTACATTTATTATACGAGAATTAATGTTTACTTGCTATTTATATCGCATAGCTACGAATGATGTGAATATAATAACATATTTTTATGTAAAATACTAGTGTATTCTCTAAAAAAGTCTGGTTTTTTAGAAAAATTTACTATTTCCAATATATATTACTTAATTCTTTCAATGTTATTTTAAATTCTTCAATTTGATTATCATTATAATTATCTCTAAGTTCTCTAGCTTTTTCTGACCACTCCTTAAACTGTTTTTCTTTAAATTTTTTCGTATGATTATAATGTAACATATGCATTCTTTTATATTCTCTACTATATTCTTTTAAAATTGAACTATTTTGTACTTTTTCTTTTCGCTTATTTAATGCTCTAATTTCTTTACAAGTTTTTCCAGTATCTAAATATAAGTTATTGCAATATTTTTGGTCATTT
>CAOPQH010000124.1 GCA_948505485.1 uncultured Clostridia bacterium | reverse complement strand
AGAATTGATAATGGCATTAGAAGAAGAGTTTGATATAGAAATTCCAGATGCAGATGCAGAAAAAGTAGTAACAGTAGGAGATGTAGTTGACTACATAAAAGATAACATATAAAAGAAAAAACTATAATAAAGAGTAGCTAAAATATTAAAAAGTAATATTTTAGCTACTCTTTAAATAAATTTTATTAAAATAAAATTAAAGGAAAGAACAATTTGACAAAGAAAAAGCACATATGATAAAATTCAATTGAATAAAATATAACTATATTTTATTTTATATTAATACCTAAATTAAGAGGTGACTAAAAATGATAGAATTTACAAAAATGCATGGGCTAGGGAATGATTATGTTTATATTGATTGTATAAATCAACAAATAACAGAAGAATCGTCCTTAGCTCGTTTTGTTAGTAATAGGAACTTTGGAATAGGCTCAGATGGACTTATACTAATATGTAAAAGTGATATTGCCGATTTTAAAATGAGGATGTTTAATTCAGATGGAACAGAAGCAGAGATGTGTGGTAATGGAATCAGATGTGTAGGAAAATTTGTATATGATAAAAAACTAACACAAAAAACTATTATCACAGTTGAAACATTGGCAGGAATAAAGACATTAGTTCTTAACACAAAAGAAGGATTAGTAGAAACTGTAAAAGTTAATATGGGAGAACCTATACTAGAGGCAAAGAAAATTCCAGTTAATTCAAATAAAAATCCAGTTAAAGATTTAATTTTAAAGGCAGATGATAAAGAGTTTTCGTTTACATGTGTTTCAATGGGGAATCCACATGCAATAGCAATTGTAGACAATGTAGAAAAATTTAATTTAGAAAAATATGGAAAAATATTAGAAGTTGATGAAGTTTTTCCTAATAGGTCAAATATTGAATTTATAGAAATTATTAATAGAAATAATATTAAAATGAGAGTATGGGAAAGAGGAGCAGGAGAAACATTAGCATGTGGAACAGGTGCATGTGCTACAGCGGTTGCATGCATTTTAAATAACCTAGTAGAAAGAGATGTAAATGTTGAATTACTTGGAGGCATATTAAATATCAAATGGAATAAAGAAGATAATAATGTGTATATGACAGGACCTGCAGTAACAGTATTTGACGGAAAATTATATTAAATTTATTTATATAATTAAGAAGTTTAGAAAACTTTCCTATTATATAAATAAATTATTATGCCTTATTATATAATTTTTTAAAATAAAGCATAATAATGTTAATTTTAAAAAGCTCCGTTCTCCAAGGCGTTTAAGAAAGAAAATATTCATAGCATTAGTTACACACTATAATTGGTTATAGTGAATAATGACTCAATAGTCGAACTCGTTTTAAAATTAAATTATTATGCTTTGTAATAAGAAAGTTATACTGACTTTTCTGTTATAGAAAAATAATTATAAAAATAAGAAAGGAAAAATAAAGATGAGTAAAATAAACGAAAATTTTTTAAATTTACAAGAAAGCTATTTGTTTTCAACAATATCCAAAAAGGTTAATGAATATAGCAAGAAAAATCCAGATAAAAGAATAATAAAATTAGGAATAGGAGATGTAACAAGGCCTATAGTTCCAGCATGTGTAGAAGCTATGCATAAAGCGATTGATGAAATAGGAACGGTAGAAGGATTTAAAGGTTATGGACCAGAACAAGGATATGAATTTTTAAGAAATGCAATAGTAGAAAATTATAAAGAGATAGGAGTAAATATTGAAAGTAATGAAGTCTTCATATCAGATGGAGCAAAATGTGATTGTGGTAACATTGTAGATATATTTGCACAAGATAATGTTGTAGCAATAACAGATCCAGTATATCCAGTGTATTTAGATACAAACGTAATGTCAGGAAGAAGTGGAAAGTTTAATGAAGAGACAGGCACATATGAAAATATTGTGTATCTTCCAGTAACATCAGAAAATGACTTCAAGCCAGAATTACCTAAGCAAAAAGTAGATATGATATATTTATGTTTTCCAAATAATCCAACAGGGACAGTTCTTTCAAAAGAAGATTTAAAAGCTTGGATAAATTATGCAAAAGAAAATGATGCTATAATTTTATACGATTCAGCATATGAGGCATTTATAACTGAAAAGGATATACCTCATAGTATATTCGAAGTAGAAGGAGCAAAAGATGTAGCAATTGAATTTAGAAGTTTTTCTAAAACAGCAGGATTTACTGGAGTAAGATGTGCATATGTTGTAATACCAAATACTGTTATGGGTAAAACACAAGAAGGCAAAAATATAAGTTTAAACAAATTATGGAATAGAAGAACATGTACAAAATTTAATGGAGCATCATATATTGTACAAAGAGGAGCAGAAGCAACATTCTCAGAAGAAGGAAAAAAACAAATAGAACAAAATATTAATTATTATATGGAAAATGCTAGAATTATAAAAAATGGTTTAGAAAATGCAGGATATGAAGTTTATGGAGGAACAAA
>CAOPQH010000123.1 GCA_948505485.1 uncultured Clostridia bacterium | reverse complement strand
TAATTCTATTATACACTCTCTCATAAAATGTGTCCATATATCTATTCTAACACCAAATCTTGCAGAGAATGAAAGAAGAAAGTCACTTATTAAAGAATCATTTGGTGTTAATACAACGCTTAGAGAAACTAAAAATTATTACAATAATAGTGCAAAACCATCTATTGAGAAATTAGGATTAAATTGCTATGAAAGTGCCTTTTTTACAAAAAAGGTAGTAGATAAAATGATGCTAGAATGGATTATCAAAGTTACTGTTTTTATTATTATTTATGTATTTTTGATGATTCAATTAGAAAATTTAGATGTGCTATTAATTATTACACAAACTGTATTTTCAGCTGAAATTATATGTTACTTTATCAAATTATGTTATTATAAATTTCAACTTGACAAAGTGTGTAAAGAATTTCAAGATATATTCTTTGTATTAGGATTATCAAATGTAAATACAAAAGCTTTACTACTAGATGCTACATTAGATTATGAATGTTTAAAAAGTTATTGCAAAATATCAACTTCAAGTAAAATATTTTTCAAGAACAATGAGCATTGGTCAAAGGAATGGAAAATATTATTAAAAAAGGTAAAAAGATAAATTTCAAAGTTATATAATAGAGTAAATAAAGAGAAGAAAATAAAAAACTAAACTAAAATAAGGCGATTTTGTTGACAAACGCCTTATTTTAGTTTAATATATGGTTGGGGGCGAAAAAATGATATATACACATAGCGAATTGAAAAATAATGGATTAGATAATTATAATATAAACAAAAAAGTAGCAAACAAAGAACTATATAAGATTGAAAATGGTCTATATTCAGATACTGAAAAATACAATCATTTGGAGTATATTGTAAAAAAATATCCGAATAGTATTTTTACATCAGAAAGTGCATTTTTTTATTTAGGATTAACTGATTATATACCTAGCAAATATTTTTTAGCCACAAAACACAATGCAAAAAAAATATTAAATGACAAAATAGAGCAAATATTTATGGCAAATCATTTTTTCGAAACTGGGAAAAGTGAATTAAATTATAACAATGTAAAAATTAATATATATAACAAAGAACGAATGTTAATAGAACTAATAAGAAATAAAAATACAATACCATTTGATTATTATAAAGAGATAATAGGGAATTATAGAGAAATTGCAGATGAAATAGATATGAGTTTACTTACAGATTATTTAGAATGTTTTGCTAATGGAAAAAACATTTTTGAAATTATACATAGGGAGGTTTTTTAGTGATAAATTTATTAGAAAGCATAGACTTTTATTTAGAAAAAGGATATGAAGATGCTTATGCAACATCAAAAGTTGCACAAGATATAATATTAAGCAAGATTGCAAAATCTAATTATAGAAACAATATTACAGTCAAGGGTGGAGTAGTTATGTTTAATATAACTAATGATAAAAGACGAGCTACTGTTGATATTGATATAGATTTAATTAGATATTCTTTAGAAGATAAAAGTATATTGTTATTGTTTGATAAATTAAATCAAATTGATGATGGAATAACAATAATAGTTAATAAAAAAATAAAACCTTTAAAACATCAAGATTATCATGGAAAAAGAGTTAATATTGTTTTAAAAGATTCATTTGGAAATCAAATAGAAACTAAAGTTGATATTGGAGTACATAACAATTTAGATATAGAACAAGAAGAATATATGTTTAACTTTGAAGTATTTAATAACAGTATGACATTATTAATAAATACTAAAGAGCAGATTTTTGTTGAAAAACTGCTATCTATGTTAAAACATGGTATTAGAACAACAAGATATAAAGATATATATGATTTTTATTATCTTATAACAGAAGGAAATATGGACAAGTCATTATTAATTAAATTAATTAATATATATTGTATTAATAGTGATTTAAAAATTAATACTGCATCTGAAATAGCAAATGAATTGAGTAAAATATTTAATAATGCAAATTTTTTAGAAAATGTTCAAAATAGTAGATATAATTGGCTAGGAGAAGAAATTAATATTGTTCTAGATACAATATTAGATTATATAAAGCAATTAGAACCTTTAGTAGTATAATTTAAAATATAATAGAGGTGGATTATGGAAAAACAAGAATTGTATGATATGTGCAAATCTATTATAGAGTTGCATAAACAAAGATATGCAATAGTAAAATCTGAAATAGAAAAAATTATAAAAGATAAAGTAAAAGATGAAAGGTATATTCAAAGAAAATTAGATGAGATGTTAGATATATTATTATTTTATGAAAATGATGATAGCTTACTCTTATTTAGAAGGCTTTGTAAATACTACTTTTCCATAAATCCAATGGTTACAGCACAATATATTACTTATTATAAAGAGCAGAATGATCCAGAAGGTGTAAAGTTCGGAAAAAGAGTAGATAAAAAAGTTAAAGAGGAGGAAACAAAATGCGAAAAGAAATAGTAATTATAACAGGTGGAGCAAGTGGATTAGGATTAGAACTTGTTAA
>CAOPQH010000122.1 GCA_948505485.1 uncultured Clostridia bacterium | reverse complement strand
TTCTCCTAATAATTATTATTTAATATTCTACATTATATCAATATAAACTATCTTTTTCAATATCTGAATATAGTAAAAACTTCATGATAATTTTTAGTTGAATTAACAAACTTTTGTTTTAAAATATCTTGGCTTTTACCACTAAATACTATATAATTTGGAAAGAATAGGAAGTGATAAATCTATATGGATATAAATAAAAATATATAAATTTGATAAAAAGAAATGATACAAAGTATAAAAGTATTAAGTTTATGCAAGATGAAAAGCTAAAAAAGGAATTTTTTACATCTTTAAAAAATTATGAAGTTAAATTAACTGACCAATCTGCCTATGAAATAGCTTTGTGGATAGAGTCTAATGAAAAACATTTATCTGCATTACAACAAAACAATTTTACTAAATACAGTTTAGGTGAAATTCCTTTGGTTGATTTGAGTTGGAATAACTATGATAGAGAATTTGCATATATTCATCCTGCTATTGTTATAAAAGAAACTGCTACTAAAATATTTATAGTACCTTGTTCAAGTAGTATTCCAAGAAAAGACAAAAATGGTAACATTTTTCCAAAATTTGAAATCGGAACAACTAATGATGGTTTTCAAAGAAATACAGTTGTTATGCTATATGAAGCTAAATATATTGACAAAAATAGAGTTATTTCAAGACTTGGTAAAACATCTAATCAATTCTTTGATAAAATTTATAACAAACTATTCGAACAAATATTTGAACCAATACATTATAAAATGCAAAAATTAGAAAATAATCAATAATAATCTTGTTTTTGCATATAATAGTTATATGAATTCTGTAATCATTATAACTGTAAATGTTTTGAGAATAAATACTTACTCTATCTTTGCTTTTTGAATTTTTTAAGTTTTATGTAAAAAATTCAAAAGTGTTAGAAAATCGAATAAATTTTGTTAGAAAATATAAATTAAGAGTATAGCAGTTGCTACCTATAGAAAAATATAATAAAAAATTTTATAATTTTCCATAACATTTGTGTTGATTTTGTGTATAAAATGTGATACAATACATATAATAAAGTATAGGAGGTGTTTATTATGGCTAAGACAGACACTTTGCATATAAGAGTAGAACCTACTGTTAAACAAAGGGCTGAAGAAACATTAAATGATTTAGGATTATCTATTACTGAAGCTATTAACGTATTTTTAAATCAAGTTATATTAAATGATGGTATTCCTTTTGAAATTAGAAAACCTAGATTTAATAAAGAAACTATACAAGCAATTGAAGATACTAAAAAGGGCAAAAACTTAAGTAAAACTTTTGATAGTGTAGATGAAATGTTCGAGGAGTTGGATAAATAGTGCTAAAAGTTAGATATAGTAATCAATTTAAGAAAGATTATAAATTAATTCAGAAGAGAGGTTATGATGTAAATAAACTAAAATATGTTGTTCAACTATTAGCAGAAGAAAAACCCTTACCTGCTAAATATAAAGATCATTATTTAACAGGTAATTATAAGCGGCTTTAAAGAATGTCATATTCAACCTGATTGGCTTTTAATTTATACTATTGAAGATGATAAAATAACATTAACCGTTTCTAGAACAGGTTCTCATTCTGATTTATTTTAATATATAAAATTAATCTATGTGATTTTTCACATATGCTATAGTATGTTTAAGAGTAGTTCTTCACGAATTACTCATTTTTTATTTATAATCCATGTTTATTGCTAAATACTGTGTGTTTTTAATTCTTTTGAACGCATTCTTTTGATAAAATTCTATTAATTTCTCTATTTTATTTTTATCTGTTTCAGCTATAAATTCTTTTCCTTCTATTTCAAAAGGATTTGCTAATAAAACTAAGCATCCAGGTTTTAACTTTAATATGTTTCTAATTAATTTAGGTAGTTCTTTTACTATAGTACTTCCTATTCCCATATTTCTATATTCTTTTTTTATAAAAATCTTATCAATATAAATTACATCTAAATCCATTCCTACGTACTCATCATTTGGATTATTATCATTAAATAAATAATGATATACTCCTTGTTTTTCAGAATCAATTAAATCAAATAATGAAAAGATATCAAAACCTGTTTCTTCGGCCATATAAACATCCATATATATCATATCTATTCTACCTATTTGTTCCTGCTTCTCTAAATTTTCATTAATTTTATAAATTTCAAAAGCATATGTTTGATTTAATAAACTTTCATCTGAGCAACTTATATCTAATTCATTATTTCTAATATCTCCAAAATCATCTCCTATACTTATGCTTTCTAATAATATATCTTCCATATTTATATTTTTCTCCTTTTTGTTATATAAAAATATTAGCTCAATCAGTATCTTAGGACTTTGGCTTTGCCACAGCTCCTAACTTCCTATGAGTCGTATCATACTAATACAACTCGGTGGCTCTGCAATGCAATTATTTTCTGAAGCAAAAAAATACCATCCATTTCTGAATGATATTTATATCTGTCTGTTCTATTAATTTGAACAGAAACGTCGTTGGTGCGGATGAAGGGACTCGAACCCCCACGTCGTTGACACTGGTTCC
>CAOPQH010000121.1 GCA_948505485.1 uncultured Clostridia bacterium | reverse complement strand
AGCCAAAGAGTAAAATTAAAATTATACTAATATTAAGGCTTTCCGATTTGTTCTTAAATAAAAATTTGAATAGAAAATAAACTTATAATAAATGGAGGTATAACTTTGGGAAAAATAGTATCAGTAGCAAATCAAAAAGGTGGGGTTGGAAAAACAACTACAACAGTTAATTTAAGTACAATATTAGCAAAAAAAGGTAGAAAAGTTTTGTTAATAGATACAGATCCACAAGGAAATGCAACAAGCGGACTAGGAGTAGAAAAAGAAGTAGAGAAATCAATATATGATGTTCTCGTTAGAGACACGCAAATAGAAGAAGTATTGCAAGATACAGCAATAAAAAATCTTAAAGTTTGCCCATCCAATATTAATTTAGCAGGAGCAGAAGTTGAATTAGTAACAATGATGTCTAGAGAGCAAAGACTGAAAGAAAAACTAACAAAAGTTAAAGAATTATTTGACTACATATTAATAGATTGTCCACCATCTTTAGGGTTAATAACTTTAAACGCATTTACTGCATCAGATAGTGTATTAATACCTATACAATGTGAATATTTTGCACTAGAAGGATTAGGACAATTATTAAATACAGTAGAGCTTGTAAAAAAACATCTAAACAAAAGTTTGTACATAGAAGGCGCATTATTAACAATGTATGACATAAGAACTAATTTATCAAATCAAGTAGTTAAAGAAGTAAAAAAACACTTTGAAGATAAAGTTTATAAAACAGTAATACCAAGGAATGTAAGACTTAGTGAAGCACCAAGCTATGGGATGCCAATAACAGTATATGATCCAAGATCAAAAGGTGCTAAAAGTTATGAGAAATTTGCAAAAGAATTTATAAAAGTAAATGAATCAAAAAAATAAAGAAAGGATTGATAGAAAATGGCAAAAATGTCAGGATTAGGAAAAGGATTAGATGCATTATTTGGACCAACACCAATAGAAGAACAAGCACAAGAAAACGATATATTAAAAACTGTAAATATAATTGAAGTAGAGCCTAATAGAGAACAACCAAGAAAACAATTTGATCAAGAGGCTCTAGAAGAATTAGCAGGATCAATAAAAAAATATGGAGTAATACAACCAATAGTAGTATCAAAAAAAGAGGATTATTACGAAATAATAGCAGGAGAAAGAAGATGGAGAGCATCTAAATTAGCTGGTATAAATGAAATTCCTGTTATAATAAGAGAAAACGATGAAAGAAAAAATAAGGAAATAGCATTAATAGAAAATATTCAAAGAGAAGATTTAAATGCATACGAAAAAGCAATGGGAATAAAAAATTTAATGCAGGACTATAGTTTAACACAAGAAGAAGTTGGAAAAATATTGGGAAAAAGCAGGAGTACAATAGCCAATTCAGTTAGAATATTAAATCTTGACCCACGAGTATTAGAATTTGCCAAAGAAGGAAAGATAACAGAAGGACATTGTAAAGCATTAATGTCTATAACAGACCCAGAAAAGCAATACACAACAGCTGTAAGAATGATTGAAAAAGGAGAATCTGTAAGAACAGCAGAGAAAAAAGCAAGA
Source organism: uncultured Clostridia bacterium (assembly GCA_948505485.1). Lineage (GTDB taxonomy): Bacteria > Bacillota > Clostridia > TANB77 > CAG-508 > CAG-269. The sequence goes on along the minus strand of CAOPQH010000121.1, from coordinate 1,051 downwards.
TTAAAGAAAAAAAGTCCAGGGATAGAAGAAAAATATCAATACTTATTTAGAGACATAGAAGATACATTCCAAGGCTTTTTTGGAACAAAAGTAAAATTAGATGCAGGAAGAAGAAAAGGCAAAATAGTTATAGAATACAATTCTAATGAAGATTTAGAAAGAATATTAGAATTAATAAAGTAAAAATACAATTAATTTTTAATATAAAAACAATAAAAGGGAGAACATATGGATAAAATTATTAATTTTATAAAAACAGATAATTTTTTAATGATATTAGCATTAATAAATATAATAATAGTATTTATAATGTTTATAAACACCATTATTATAGCTAAATTAAAGAATAAACATGAAAAATTCATAAAAAAAATAGGAAATGGCAATAATATAGAAGAAGATTTAGAAAAATACATGACTAAAATAGAACAAATAGAAAATGTAAATAAAGAAATAATAAAATATTGCAAAAATTTAGATAAACAAATAAATGGGTGCTTGCAAAAAGTAGGAATAGTAAGATACAGTGCATTTAAAGATACAGGAAGTGATTTAAGTTTTGCATTAGCGCTATTAGATGAAAAAAATGATGGAGTTATATTAAATGGAATATACTCAAGAGAAATGTCTAATATATATGCAAAACCAATATGTAATGGTAAATCAGAGTATACATTATCAAAAGAAGAAGAAGAAGCAATTTATAAAGCGATAAATACAGAGGTAAAAGTGAAATAAAAAATTAAATCAGCTGTAAATTGTAACAGTAAACATACTTTTATATAAAAATCCAAAAAATTCTATTGACAATTAGTAATATGATGTGTTAATATAAGTATTGTCTTAGCGGACATGGAGAGGTGGTCGAGTTGGTTTATGGCACCAGTCTTGAAAATTGGCGTAGGTTAATAGCCTACCGTGGGTTCGAATCCCACCCTCTCCGCCAAAAAGTTAGATATGTTTATTACATATAAAATATCTAACTTTTAATTATATATGGAGATGTACCCAAGTGGTGAAGGGGACTGTTTGCTAAACAGTTAGGTCGAGA
>CAOPQH010000120.1 GCA_948505485.1 uncultured Clostridia bacterium | reverse complement strand
AGAGCTTAAAAATGTTGAAATCTAGGGAATTCCCCAACGAAAAAAACTCATACTTAATGTAAATAATAGTTGAAAAATTAAAATAAATATGATAATATAAAATTCATATAATGTATGTTAACATCTTATAAAATAAGCAACATAAAACTAGAAAATTAAAAAAATTATAAAGAAGAAGGGGAATTAAAAAATGAAAATAAAAACAAAATTTTTATTAGTAGCAATAATAGCAATATCAATATCTTTTTTACCAGGTAAAGTATCAGCAGATACTTATGGAGATTTAAAATATGAAATTGATTCTAAAACAAATGAAATTACTATAACTGGACTTAACAATAGTGATTTGTATGATGAAATTACAGAAGTAACTATACCTGAAGAAATAAATGGATATATTGTAACTACTATAGGGGAATATACATTTGAAGAATGCAGAAATTTAACAAGCATAAAAATGCCAAATACTATAAAAAGCATAGGAAGTGGTGCTTTTTATAATTGTAAAAATTTACTTGATATTGAATTATCAAAAAATTTAATAAATATTGAAAATGATTCTTTTGCTAATTGTGATAATTTAAATAGTATAGAAATACCAGAAAGTGTAACAAGTATTGGAATGGGAGCATTTATTAATTGTAAAAGTTTATCTAGCATAAAAGTATTAGGAAATAATGTGTCATATATTAGTGAAAATGGGATACTATTTGATAAAGAAAAAACAAAGATTATATGTTATCCAGCAGGAAAAAAAGATATATTAGAATATAAAATTCCAGAAAACATTAAAAGTTTAGAGTATGGTGCGTTTTGGGGATGCACTAGTTTGACTAGTATAAAAATACCGAATACTATAACAGATTTAGGAAGATATACATTTTCTTGGTGCAGTGGATTAGAAAATATAGAGATACCAACTAGCATAACTAATATTGGAGATGGTGTATTCTGGAAATGCACTAATTTAACAAATATAAAAATACCAGATACTATAACAGAAATAGGAAATAATGTATTTGAAAGTTGTGAAAAACTAAATAATATAAAAATCCCAAATTCTGTAACAAATATTGGAGAGACTACATTTGCTAATTGTATAAATTTAGAAGAAGTTGAATTATCAAATAATATAAAAATGCTAAAAGGAGAGATTTTTAGTAATTGTATTAAATTGAAAAATATAGAATTACCAAAAAATATAATTAGCATAGACTCTAATGCATTTGGAGAAATAGTAGAAGGGAGAATCGAACCAACATTAATTGTATACAAAAATTCATACGCAGAACAATATGCAAAAAATAATAATTTTGATTATAAATATAAACTAGTAATAGATGATTTAATTGTATTAGGAATTTCTGATACAATATATACTGGAAGAGAGATACAACAAAGCATAGTAGTTAAAGATAATAATACAATTTTAGAAGAAGGAAAAGACTATGTTATAGAATATAAAAATAATATAAATGTTGGAAAAGCAACAGTAATAATAATAGGAAAAGGAAATTATACTGGAACAAAGAATATTACATTTAATATAACAGAAAAAAAACCAACATCAATTGAAACAGTAAAAGTTTCTAATATAGAAAATCAAATATATACAGGAAATACTATAATTCCAATTATAATTGTTAAGGATAATAATAAAACTTTAAAAGAAGAAACAGATTATACTATAAAATATAGAAATAATGTAAATGTAGGAACTGCAACAGTAATAATAACAGGAAAAGGAAATTATACTGGAAATAAAACAATTACATTTAAAATAATAGAAAGAACAATTGCATCAGTAGAAATTTCTAATGTAAAAAATCAAATATATACAGGAAATGCAATAATTCCAAGCATAATGGTTAAGGACAGTAATAAAATTTTAGAAGAAGGAAAAGACTATACATTAGAATATAGAAATAATATCAATATTGGAACAGCAACAGTAATAATAATAGGAAAAGGAAATTACATAGGAACAGTAACAAAAACATTTAATATTGTTTCAAAAAATATATCTAAAACATCAATAAAACTAGCATACACAAAAAAAGAATATACAGGGAAGACATTAAAACCAAAAGTAACAATAAAAGATGGAACTAAGACATTAAAGTTAAACAAAGATTATACAGTAACATATAAAAGTAATAAGAATATTGGAAAAGCTACTATTATAATTAAAGGAAAAGGAAATTATAACGGAACAATAACAAAAACGTTCAAAATAATACCCAAAAAGAACAAAGTAACATTAAAAACATCTGTTAGACAGATTAAAGTTAGTTGGAAAAAAGACAAAACAGTTACAGGTTATGTAATAGAATGCTCAACAGACAAAAACTTTAAAAAATCAAAAACAGTTCAAATAAAGAAATACAAAACTATTAATACAACTATAAAGAAATTAAAAAGTGGAAAAAATTATTATGTTAGAATAAAAAGTTATAAAACCATAAAAAATGTTAAGTATTATAGCTCTTATAGTAAAGTAATTAAAATTAAGGTAAAATAAAATATATTGTATAGATTATGATTAATTTAGAAGGAATCTCCAGCAAGATGAAGGTTCCTTTTAAATTTAATAAAATTAAGTATAA
>CAOPQH010000119.1 GCA_948505485.1 uncultured Clostridia bacterium | reverse complement strand
GAGCTTAAAAATGTTGAAATCTAGGGAATTCCCCAACGAAAAAAACTCATACTTTCTCTTTTAATAATATTGCACTTTTTATATATTTATGATAGCATAAATATATATATATATTTTTTTGTAAGGAGGCCTATTATGTCTGATGAAAAAAAAGAATTAGAAGTTGTATCTGGAGATGGATCAAACTTAGATATCTCACCAGTTTATGAGCACTTAAATGTTGCTAAACCTAAATCAAAAGAATCAAAACCTAAAAATATAGTTATTCCTAAAGAAAATAAAAAAGATAAAAATTCTAAAAAATAAAGTATATCACTTGACAAATTAGATTATACTAATTATACTATATAAAATATTATACATATTATAGCTATGAAAATGACGACCGATTAAAAGTTACTATTTAGAGAATAAAGGTCATAGGCTGAAAACCTTTTTAGAAGAACATAATCGACTAACACATTGGAGCTATTTTTAGTAAAGTGGAAAATTATTATAGATTTTCAAGCCGGGTGGCACCGCGGAAATATATTTCGTCCCTGCATTTTATGCAGGGACATTTTTTGTTATAAATGTAAAATATTTAATTTTCTATATAATTAAAATGCATTCCTACCAAATTTACTAAAACAGCAAATTTGGTAATTTAATAAAAGTTGGGATATATAAATAAAGACCAGAAAATTTTAAAGAGGGAGTTTAGTTTGAAAAAATTTTTAATTTTTTTAATAACTATGTGTGCATTTAAAATAAAGCGAGAAAGGAATGGAATTTTTTATGAACGAATATAAAACACATAATTGTAATGAAATTAGTTTAAATCATGTTGGACAAAAAGTTAGAATTGCTGGTTTTGTTCAAACGATTCGAGACATGGGAGGTATTGTTTTTTTAGACATTAGAGATATGTATGGTATTACTCAAGTAGTTACTTCAGGTAAACCAGAAGATGTTGATTTTGCATCACATATTCCTATTGAATCAACTGTAACAGTTTATGGTACTGTTAGAAAAAGAGATGCTGATACTATTAACTTAAAGCTAAAAACAGGTGAAGTTGAAATTTTTATAGAGGAAATTAAAATACTTGGAAAAAGGACTAAACTTCTTCCCTTTGAAATAAATACTGAACAAGAGATTAGAGAAGATTTAAGACTTCAACATAGATTTCTTGATTTAAGAAATGAAAGATTAAAAAATAACTTGGTACTTCGTGCTAATGTTATTCAATTTCTAAGAAGTCAAATGATAGAACAAGGATTTTTAGAAGTTCAAACTCCTATACTTACAACATCTTCCCCTGAAGGTGCAAGAGATTATTTAGTTCCAAGTAGATTACATGAGGGTAAGTTTTATGCTTTACCACAAGCACCACAACAATTTAAACAATTACTTATGGTTTCTGGAATTGACAAATATTTTCAAATAGCACCTTGTTTTAGAGATGAAGACTCAAGAGCTGATAGAGCTCCTGGTGAATTTTATCAATTAGATATGGAAATGGCATATGCTACACAAGAAGATGTATTTTCTGTAATAGAGCCTGTAATTTATAATACTTTTAAAAAATTCTCAAATAAAAAAATTACACAATATCCATTCCCTAGGATCTCATATAAAGATTCTATGCTTAAATATGGTACAGACAAACCTGATTTAAGAAATCCTTTATACATTATAGATTTATCAGATTTCTTTAGTAAATGTACTTTTAAACCTTTTATTGATAGAACTGTAAGAGCAATTAAAGTAAAAGGTCATCTTTCTAAAGGATTTCACGAAAAGCTTTTAGATTTTGCTAAATCTATTGGTATGGGTGGACTTGGATATTTAGAAGTGCAAGAAGATTTAAGCTTTAAAGGTCCTATTGATAAATTTATTCCTGATGAATTAAAAAAAGATTTGTTACAATTAGCAGATTTAGAAAAAGAAGATACAATTTTCTTTATTGCAGATAATGAAAAAAGAGCAACAGAACTTGCAGGGCAAATTAGAACAGAACTTGGTAATAGACTAGATTTAATAGATAATAGTAAATTTGAATTCTGTTGGATAAATGATTTTCCAATATTTGAACTAGATGAAAGAAATGAATTACAATTTAGTCATAACCCATTTTCTATGCCACAAGGTGGCTTAGATGCTTTAAATAGTAAAAATCCATTAGATATACTTGCTTATCAATATGATATAGTTTGCAATGGAATAGAACTTTCTTCTGGTGCAGTAAGAAATCATGATATTAATGTAATGCTTAAAGCGTTTACAATGGCTGGATATACAGAAGAAGAAGTAAAATCAAAATTTGGTGCTTTATATACAGCTTTTCAATTTGGAGCACCTCCTCACGCAGGCATTGCACCTGGTGTTGATAGAATGCTTATGCTTTTAACTGATTCTGAATCAATTAGAGAAGTTATAGCTTTTCCATTAAATAGTAAGGCAGAAGATTTGATGATGGGTGCACCTGGAAATGTAACTCGTGAACAATTAAGAGATGTGCATATCAAAATAGATATAAAAGAATAGTATATGAAACGTAAAAGAGACTATTTGCATAGTCTCTTTCATATGAATTCATATATTTATGTTTTATATACAATTCTTATTTTTTGTTTACTAAATCTTTTAATGCTTTACCAGCTTTGAAAACTGGAG
>CAOPQH010000118.1 GCA_948505485.1 uncultured Clostridia bacterium | reverse complement strand
TTTCTGATTTTAATATAAATTTAAATCCTTCTTGTATATCTTTTATTTGTTTCTTTATTGTATTTGTTGTATTATTTTTATTACTTTTTTTCTTTATAGGCTCTATATATAACATTGATATTATACTAACAATTATTAATGTAATCAAACATAATATCATCGGAATATATCCATTTATTTCAAATAAAAATCCTCCAATAATTTTTGATATTGCACTTAAAATATAAAATCCAGAAGCTCCATTTGAATTTATTTTTGCAAATATATTACTTTTGTATTTCGATGGTGGAATTGATGCATTTAACAATCCTGGCTCTGCTATTTCTTTTATCGAAACAGCTAATGAAGATATAAATTTGGCTAAAATTAAGTCAAATATATTTCCAGTCATCATGAACATTAATAAATAAAAACAATTTAATATATTTCCTAATATAATGCTATTTTTTCTGCCTAGAAATTCTACTATTATATTTGCTGGTATTTGTATAAATATTCCAAATAAATATTTGATTGAATTTGCTAAAACTACATCAGCAGCACTTATATTTTTTATTTGTGTTAAAAACAAAAAATCTATTGAATAATAAAATAAATAATCCCAAGCTAATTTTTTATATGTAGGAAATAACTTCATATTTCTTTTTCTCATCTGTATATCTGTATCATTTGTCATTTGTACTCCTTCATCTTTTTATTCTACTTCTATTTCGACAACTACAATTTTTTTATGAAAAGATTTTAAACTTTTTTATAAAACGCATTTCCTAAAAAACATCCATACTGGAGCGGGTACGAAGCAGGTATGCGAAAAAATGTATCTGAATTGTAATGCTCTTTTTATATAATTCGATTTATTGTCTTTACTTTAACATAAAACTTATACTTTTTCAATAATTTTATAAATTTTTTAACATCTATTGCTTTCATAGCTAATGTTTTGTACAATATGCTTGTAAAACATTATAAGGAGCTGATAGTATGAATGAAAATGAAATAGAAGAAAAAAATAATGCAATTATTCATAAAGATAATTCTTTGAATAGATTAGATTTATCTTTTATTAAACATATAGAATTAAGTGAATATAAGAAAAGCGAATTACTAGCTTATTGGATTCATGACTTTTCTGTATATCATGATGAAGAAAGAACATTTAATATTGCAAAGTCTGGTATGTATTCTCGTGCTGATATTATTAAAGTAAATCTAGGTTTTAATATTGGAAATGAATTAGGTGGATTACACTATTGCATTGTTTTAAATAAATATGATAATACAAGAAATGGTGCCTTAAATGTTATTCCATTAACCTCGAGAAAAGATAATAAAAAATACGATTCTTCTTCTGTAAATCTTGGGAAAGAGCTGTATACTGTTTTTCAAGATAAAATTGAAAAGGAAAAACAAAAATTACAACAAATATTAAGTGAATTAGAAAAAATAGAAGATGTGCCTATTAACATTCAAAATATAATAGAAAAGGAACAAAAATATATTGAGAAAATGGAGAAAGAAATTTGTAAAATGCAAAAAGATAGCATTGCATTAATTAATCAAATAACAACAATTAGTAAACAGAGAATTTTCAAAGACACTGTAAGAAGAAATGTAAAGATATCTAATGAATCGCTTGATTTAATTGATAAACAGATTATTAAATTTTTCACCAAATGAAGAATTCTATATAAAAAGGAGAGTTGCTTGTGAACTCTCCAAAATCATTTAGGCTCCCGTCTTACTACTAATGTAGTAGAGGGCTAAGTTAAATATATTTTAGCATATTATATCTAACTTGTCAAATGTGATTTGACAATATTATTATATGCGTTTTTTTAAAATTTATGTGACAAGTTATCTTTCTCCCATATCTTTTTCTCCTGTCTACTCCATACAAATTTTCCATTTTGTAATACAGCTTTGGATTATACAAGCCCACCACTTCAAACTGTACTTTTTTAGCAAACTCTTCAATGAACTCCGTGCGATCATTCTCGGTGTAGAAGTAGACATAGATTGTTTTGTCTTCTTCCATATACTGAATGTACATATCATAATTCGGTTCACTACATTCTATCCAGTGATATGTGTATGGACCAGTACAATGTTTGCAACCTGAACCTCGCTTTACTACTTTGGTTTGAATCTGCTTTTCTTTGCAGTCTCTTCTGAAGTTTTTCTCAGATGAGTTGAAAAAAATATCAACAGTTTTCATAAGCATACCTCCTAATAGTTGACAATGTTAATATAGTGTCTTAAAAGAGACTTCGCATCTCCGCCACATCCACCAAACGGATTAGGTGTTAAGGTCTTTTCAATCGCTACAACATCTGCAAACTTTGATTTTCGATAAGCAATAATCTTTGAAGTAATCTCTTCAGGAGACATATCAATAATATTGCCAATCTCAATCATTTCAGGTTCATCAAGCCAGAACCAACCACAAGACAAGCCAGTTTTTTCATCTACAATCACTTTATTTGTGTTTGTAATATGAATCCCTGCAATAGTCGCAGGAAATACTGGCATTTGGTAATCTGCACCATATGTACCCTTAATGTACTGTCTCAATGCTAATAATTCATTATCATCGACTTTAAGGTCATCAAAGATACTGGCACATTTTCCAGCATTTTCTAGTTGCCCCAACAAAGGATATATTCCATATTCCATGCAAAAATCAAC
>CAOPQH010000117.1 GCA_948505485.1 uncultured Clostridia bacterium | reverse complement strand
GTGTATAGGACGTTTTCGTTTTCGCAGGCTCAAACGAAAAGTGCTATACACACGCGTGACTACTCTATATTTTGAAAAGTGCTATCACCACGCATGGCTTCTCTACAATATTATATGCATTATTTTATGACCGCCAAGCTACCTGTGTATAGGACGTTTTCGTTTTCGCAGGCTCAAACGAAAAGTGCTATACACACGCGTGGCTACTCTATATTTTGAAAAGTGCTATCACCACGCATGACTTCTATATATTATTTCTAGTTAATTTAAGTATAGCTGTTAATTGTAACAATAAATTTAAAAAATATTTATAAATTTTTAAAAATTCTACAAATTTAGCATAAAAATGGTGTATAATATGGTTATTAAAATAAATGAAAAGCGAAATGGAGAAATTAATGGAAAAGTTTAAATCGGGTTTTGTGGCTTTAGTTGGAAGAACAAATGTGGGAAAATCTACTTTGGTAAATTTATTAGTTGGAGAAAAGGTTTCTGCAATAGCTAATAAGGTTCAAACTACTAGAACTGCTATAAAAGGAATAGTTAATAGAGAAAATTCACAAATTATATTTATAGATACTCCAGGAATTCATAAACCTAAAACTAAATTAAATGAAACTATGATAGATACTTCTTTTGGCTCATTAGGAGATGCGGATTTAGTTTTGTTTTTAATAGAAGCTGATAGTAAAGATATCGGTAAAGGTGACAAAAGGATTCTAGAAAAGATTAAAGAGAATAACAAAAAAGCTATTCTTATTATTAATAAAATTGATTTGGTAGAAAAAGAAAAATTATTAGAATTGATAGAATTATATAGAAAAGAATATGATTTTAGTGCTGTTATTCCTATATCAGCATTAGATAATAAATATAAAGAAATTATACTAAAAGAAATAGAAAGTAACTTAAAGGAAGGACCTGCATATTATGATATAGAAGAATATACAGATCAAACTTTAAGACAATTAGCTGAAGAAATAATAAGAGAAAAAGCCTTAAAACTTTTAGATCAAGAAGTACCTCATGGTATTTACATTGAAATTGAAAAAATGAAATTAAGAAAAAATAAAAATGGAGAAGAACTTTATGATATAGAGGCTATAATATATTGTTTAAGAAATTCTCATAAAGGAATTATAATAGGTAAAAATGGCGAAATGTTAAAAAGAATAGGCAAAATGGCAAGAATAGATATGGAAGAAAATTTTGGAACAAAAGTTAATCTAAAAACTTGGGTAAAGGTAAAAGAAGATTGGCAAGAAAATGATTCTATTGTGAATAAGTTTAAATTGAAATAAATTTTAAAACCGCTATCACCGCGCGTGGCTACTCTACAGTATTAAAGAAAAACGCTATTGACACGCGTGACTACTCTATAGTAAATAATAATATATAATTAAATGAATAAATTTTTAAAATTTACAAAAGATAAAATTAAAGGTAAAACTTTAAACTTTAAGGAGATGATACAATGATAAAAAAGATAGCATGGAACACGTTTAAAAATACAGGGAGTTTAGATACTTTTTTAGAATTAAAACAAATTGAAAATATAGAACAAAATATACAAAAGGTGGAACAAAATGGGAAATATAAAGATGAATGGGATAATAATAGCAGAAAATAATATGGGTGATTTTGATAAAATGCTTACAATGTTAACATCAGGAGTTGGAAAAATATCATGTGTAGCTAAAGGGGCACGAAGACCTAAAAGTGCTCTTTTAGCTGGAACACAGTTTCTATGTTTTGGAGAATACATGATGTATAAAGGAACTACTACATATAATATAAATTCATGCGAAACTATTGAAGTTTTTTACAATATTAGAACAGATTTGGACAAACTTAAATATGCAGTACATATAACAAAGATAATTCAAGATGTGACTACAGAAAATCAAAATTGCTATAAAATTTTACAACTATTTTTAAATACTTTATATACAATATCTGAAACAGATAAAAATTTAGATTTGGTTTTAAGTGTATTTAAATTAAAACTGTTATGCATCTTGGGATTTACGCCTCGAATAGAAAAATGTATTAATTGTAAATCAGAAGATAATATAAGCCAATTTAGCTTAAAAGATAACGGATTTAAGTGTAAAGTATGTGCAAAACTAGATAAAAGTTGTATTAATATGAATGAAGCAACAAAAGACGCAATAAAATATATAGTGCTAGCACCTGCTAAAAAATTATATTCCTTCAACTTAAAAGATGAGAGTTTAATAGAATTAAACATGATAGCAAAATTATATTTTAACGAAAAATTAGAAAAAGAATATACCTTAAAAGAATTATTTTAAAAATAATGTTGAAAAAAATAAAAATAACATATATAATAAAAACATAATATAAAAAACAGTAAAGAGGAAAGGGGCGATTTTTATGAAAATAAAAATAACAGGAAAGGAACTAAAGATAACAGATGCAATAAACGATTATGTTGAAAAAAAACTAGACAGAATTGATAAATATTTTGAAGATGCAAATGCGGAAGTTACTTTAAGAACAGAAAGAAATGAGCAAATTGCAGAAATTTCAGTATTGGCAAAAGGAGAAAGATACAGAGCAGTTACAGAAGATAAAGATTTATATGCATCTATAGATAAAGATATAGACATACTAGAAGGTCAAATAAGAAAAATGAAAACAAAAAAAGACAAAATGATGAAAGAATCATCTCTAAAAAATATTGAAGTAGCAGAAGAAAAAGTTACAGAAATTAAAAATGAAATAATCAAAACATCTTATTATGAGCTAAAACCAATGATGCCAGAAGATGCAATGTTAAAATTACAAGAAATACCATCACATAATTTCTTATTATTCATAAATGTAGAAACAGGAAAAGTAAATGCAATACATAAATTAAAAGATGGTAAAAATTATGGATTAGTAGAGCCAGAGGC
>CAOPQH010000116.1 GCA_948505485.1 uncultured Clostridia bacterium | reverse complement strand
TAGATTATGTTGAATTGACTGCAAAGGGCTATTCAAAATGTATGAAATGGGAGAACATAAAGGCATTATTAAGATTATCAGTTCTAAATAATAGATTAACAAAAGAACAAGCACAATTTTTAGAGGAACAATTTTGTAGAGAAATAATTTAGATAAATTATGAAAATAGCAATTTTATAACTAGAAACTTGCAATTTACATAAGATTCTGGTAAAATATAACTATAAATTAACGATAAAATTTGTAAATAAATGTAAGTTAATTATAAAAATAAAATTAAAAGTTATGAGGAGAAATGATATGAATATAAAAGCAGAACAGCATAATCAACCAATATTTTCAATTATTATTCCAATGAAAAATGCAGATAGATACATAAGAAATGCATTGGACAGCATTGCAAATCAGCAATTTGATAATATTCAAGTTATAGTAATTGATGATAATTCAGATTCTACTGATATTTCAAAATATCTTGTTCATTCTTGGAAAAATCATCATCCAAATATAAATTTGCAATTATTTCAAACAATAAAAGAGCAAGGTGGACCAGGCGGAGCTAGAAATATTGGACTTGATAATGCTAATGGAAAATATATTTTATTCTTAGATGCTGATGATACACTAAATGAAAATGCTTTGCATAGTATAAAAAAAGCTATAGATGAAAATCAAAATACTGATATATTTGTACTTGGCAATCAATTAACTAGATGTGATTGTTATGAAAATAACAAAAAGACATATAGTTTTTCTGCTGGAAAAGTACAAGAATCTAGATTATTTCAAATTGGGGCTAATACAGCTGGTACAATATGGAATACTTGTATAAAGAGAGAATTATTTGGTGAAAAAGATGATAAATATAAAATTAGATTTAAGCCAAATTGTAAATTTGAAGATTTACCTACAAAAGTAAATTTATTCGTTAGAAATAAGAAAAAGATAAAAGCTATATCTACAATAACACATACACAATATAGTAGACCTAATACGAGTATAACAGGAACATTATTATTAAAGGATATGCGACGTTTAGCAGAGGCTCATTATGAAATTTCAAATATAAAAGAAACAGAACCCAATATTGATTCAAGAGATAAAATTTATATTGATGCTAGAAAGATATCATTCATTGGTGTTAGTAGTTGGCTAATTCAAAAAGCTTTTAGAAATAATATAGATAGGAAAAGAAAACAGAAAGAGGAAGAAAAGCAAACATTAGAAGATGAAATTATGCTGGGAATGTAAAACTACTAAATAATTGATAAAATCTCTACTTTTCGTGAGTAGAGATTTTATAATTCCATTTCTAAATCATTCTCTTTTTCCTCTTTATAAATTTGTTTTACAGGGTCAATAAAAGTACGAGTTTCTTCTTCAAAATTTTTGACTAATTCTTTTGATTCTCCAATTCCAAATTTATGGCAAATCCAAACTATAAATTTATTAACAGTTTCATAGAATTTATCAATAATTTTGTGTAAATGGTTATTTTCCTTTTCTAATGACCTAATTTTACTTTTGTATTTATATTCAATGTCAAATTCCTTATTTTCAAATTCTTGTTCTAATTCTCTTTTTTTATTTTCAAATTTCAAATCAAGAGTATTATTTTTCTTTTTATATTCGTGTTCTAAATGTTCTACGGTATTGTGTAATTCTTTATTATCAGCAAGTATAAAATCTCTTTCTTTTTGGTATTTTTCAGCCTCATTAACTAAATTGACTTGTTTTAATAATTCCTTTTGTAAAGAAACTTTTTCATTGTATAGTTTTTCTATCATATTATCTTTTGGCTTAATAATTTCATTTTCTACTTTTTCTCTATTAAGTTTTATTAGTTTAATATCATTTATATCTGGAGTTTCTGGCAATTCTAGTTTTATATTATCTAATACCTTTTTAGTGTTTTCAAAATTGGTTAATTTCTTTAAATCTTCTATTTTTTCGTGTTTTGCTCCAGTTTCTTCTATTGGTAAACCTCGTTCTAAATCAAAGCCTTTTGAAGTTATATATTTGTGAAAAGCATTTTGTAGTTGTCTGTAACTATCTCTACCTTTCCAAAAATCTCTGCAACATATTTTATCAATGTCTTTTACTTCTTTATCTTTTGTATGAATTATAGGAATATATACTAGGTGCATATGTGGTGTGATTTCATCTAAATGTACTGCTGCTGATACAATATATTTTTCTCCAAGATTTTTATAATTACATACAAATTTATAACTTTCTTTGAAGTATCGTTTTGTTTCTTCTAAACCAATTTTATTAAAAAAAGCATTATCAGAAGTAATCATCATTTCACACATGATATTACTATTACTTCTAATAGTGCCTTTTAAATCATATTCCTTTTTCATTTTATCAAATTCTTTTATATAAGTTAGTTCGTTTTTCTTACACCAAAAATTAAGATGTGTTCTTGTAGGATCAATATCTTTATTAGAATGACCTTTTGACCTTCTATCATTGTGAATGTATGATCCTTGTGCATCCACTCTTGTTAATTTATCATTTCTTATAATAGCATAGCTCATATCTTCTTTGCACCTCCTTCTTTGCTTAAGATATTCTTTGAATGTCTAACATACTAGACAAACAAGTTTGTCCTGTATGGCAGGGTTTAACAACCCCACACCCCAAACCTAAAAATTGCTATTCGCATTTTTAGGTTATTTCATAAAAAATGCTTATCGCAATTTTTATGAAATTTGAGCAAGAAAAATAAATTTTTCTTACTCAATTCACTTTAGCAACTATCAAGTAGAAACCAGAGGGAGAGAGCTAAAGTGAATTAGGTGTAATAATCCCATTTATGAAAAATAGAATTATTACACCTATATAAGCTGAAACCGTCAGTCGTTCGCCTCGTTTCATAGGTAGTCTAGTAAGTAGTAATATTACTACTATAATTGCTGATA
>CAOPQH010000115.1 GCA_948505485.1 uncultured Clostridia bacterium | reverse complement strand
GGAAAAAGCTTGATATAAGCGCATTTTCAATCCAGTCAGCTACTGCCATTATAATTAAAGAGGCTGAGACATGTATTTATGTCCCAGCCTCTACAAAATCACCAAGAGTGTTATCTTCTCTATTGGTAATGAATATTAAATTTAGTTACCTAAATATTGATTAAATTCACGAATAAATTGAGATCTACTATCATTAGATTGATATTTCAATCCGCCTAACATAATAGACTGACTACTAACTGTGATAAAATCATAATCAATTGAATGTTTTAAAAATATATTTTGAGCTTCTTCTTCATTGTATTTGTTCTCTAAATCTTCAAATACTAATATTTTTTTATCGAAAAACATAATTGCCTCCAAAAAAACTTAATATATAAATACTACAAAATATCTAAGCCCTATACTAGAGGCAAATCATGTAAATTATCACTTTTAAATACAAATCGTTATTTTTTTAGTAGAATGAAATATCAAATTTTGATGTTTTTGAATGTTTTTGATTTATTTTGATTGTTATTAAATAAATATTATTTTTTTATAAATTCATCTTCTAAATGTGCCATCATTTTTCTAGCTTTTTCTAAACCTGGAGACTCTTTTTCCACTTCTGTTTGTTTAAGTTCGACAATATTTAAATCAATTTCATCTTTAAGTTTCGTCCATATTTTTTGGTATACTTGATCATCCATGAAAATTACCTCCTATAAATATCTTTCATATATTACTTTACCCTTTTGGTACCAACTCAATCATAGTATATTAGCAATATTTATTTTATGATACAATAATCGTTAATTAGAAAAGGAGTGAACTTTGATGGAATTTAGCACGGCAATAAAAAAAGGTTTAAAAGCCAATAAAAATGTATATATTATGACTGTTCATAATAATTTATTTAAAGTTGAAGAATTACTTAAAGATGGGTTTCAACATATTTTACTCGAAACACCAGATCATGTTATTAATGTAGCTAAAGAACATATTATATATGTACAGACTGATAAATAAATTAACACGAGTTTAATAATATATCATTTTATGCTGGGACATTTTTAAAGTTCTAGCATATTTTTATATAAAATCGATATTTCACTTTACAAAACAGAACATATGTTCGTATAATGTAAGTATTAACTATTCCAAGGAGTGTTCTGAAATGGATAAATACTTACATTTAATCGTTAATCGTTTTGAATCTTATATCACGTTTTTAGACCATTTTGAATCAACTAATGAAGCGGCTACCTTTATAAATGAATCTTTCATATATAATGAAATGAACAGAGTAGATCATTTATTAAAACATAACAAGAATTTAATAAACAACAAACGACGCGATTATGAATTATATTTTGTTGAATTATTCCATATTTATCACAATACAAAGTCATCACAACATCAATTCGAGACAATGTTATTTAGTCTAAAAAATGCCATTAAAGCTTTAAAAGAAACTTCTAATCATCATTTACAAAATCAATTATAGTTATCTTACTTAAAGATCATTAATATACCAAATACGATTAATAATATATATACGTATTTAATAAAAGATTTTGGATCTATTCTTTTGCTAATCATATTACCAAATAGCAACGTTAGTACGAGTAGAGGGATAACAATAATGAGCAAATACCATAATGATGGTGACCAAAATCCAGAAACACCATGACTCGTAACAATAAAGCATCCAGTTATAAAAAAGTGTACTTGAGAAATCTTTTTAAGATCAAATATATCCCACTTTTTCAAAGTACCATAAATAACGATTGGCACACCATGACTATTATAAGCGCTACCTAAAAGACCTGCTATAGTACCAGCAATATAATCAAATTGATTTGGTATTTTTTTATTCATTTGATAAACCTTTACAAATTGATTAATGAGATTAACTAGACCATATACTAATATAAAGATACCTAAGCACTTTACTATTACAGCTTCATCAGTCCATTTAACAATAAAAATTCCAATCGGGGCACCTATAATAGAACCAATTAGCAACCTTTTAATAATCGACCAATCAATGTCTTTTCGACTTTTAATAAATACAGGAAAAGCAACAAGAATACCAATTATTGCGACTATAGATACAGATAACTTAAAATCAATATTCAATAATGAAAGTAATGGCATCGTCACTAGCGCTTCACCAAAACCAAATATATTTCTTACTAAAGCACCTAACAAAATAGCAATTACTACTAGAATTAATAATGAAATATTCATAAGTTCCCCTTTAAATGTAACTTCAAAATACAAAAATGAGAGAGTCTGAGACAATTAATTATGTCCCAGACTTTTTAAAATAGTTATTTCTATTATACCATTTCTAACACTTATATATAATTCATTATAATTAACATTCGAGTTATTTTAACATCAGTTGATAAAACACTAATGTTAACCATTTATCAAATTTAAACCCAACATTACTTAACGTACCAACATGATTGAACCCTTTCTTCTTATGTAACGCTACACTACCTTCATTACTATCATCGATACCAGCTACCATCGTTTTATACCCTGCTTCAGTAGCAAGCGAAATAACTTCATCTAATAAAGCTGATGCAATACCTAACCTCTTATAACGTGGGTCAACATAAATAGAATGTTCAACAGTATATTGATATGCAGGCCAATTACGAAAAGGACCATAAGTAGCAAAACCAACAACACGGTTATCCCTTTCAAAAACAATTACCGGCAAACTATCGTTTCTTTTATTCTCGAACCAAACTTTACGTTCTTCCATGTCCGTTTCATCATATGTATAAACAGTTGTAGTATTTACAATAGCGTCATTATAAATATCTAAAATATAAACTAAATCATTTTCAGTAGCATATCTAATCATAACCCGACCTCCTCTAAAACTTATTAAATTATACCAATTAAAAAGCATAAGTAAAATTTCTGTTAAAAAATATAACATGAATA
>CAOPQH010000114.1 GCA_948505485.1 uncultured Clostridia bacterium | reverse complement strand
AAGAAAAAATAAAAAAGCATTGCTAATATCTTCAATACTTATTTTTTTAATATACGGAAAATTTTATTTATTTATAGCATCTAAACTTCATTTGACTACTAGTATTGAAAATATTTATCCATTTACATTGATAATAGGAATGATATATTGTTTGTTTAAAGAAAGAATAGTAAAGTTATTAAATAATAAAAATACTTTTGAGATGATATTTTTTCTATTTTTTATTAGTTGTATTTTACATTATGCTATGGTTAACAAAATCAATATATCATTTATAACTCCACAGATTATAGGTTGTTTAGTACCAACTTTTTTTACTATATCTGTAGAATTAATAAGTTTAAAAGTTCAATTATATAGTAAATTCTGTATGTTCATTGATAGTATTTCGCTAGAAGCGTATGCATTTCATTATGTAATATTAAATTTATTTTCAAATAAAGTTATAAATTTTAAAAATAGTTATATCTATTTAGTTGTGTATTTAATTACAGTACTAATAATATCATATTGTACAAACAGTGGTATTAATTTTCTATTTTACAGAAGCAAACAAAAAGAAATAATTAAAGTAAAATAAAAAGTAATTAAAAGGGAAAATTGATGTGAAAGAAAAATATAGTTTTAAAAGCATTAGTAAGACAAGAAATGTTATTTTAGGTATTGCAACTTTACTTGTTGCGTATTGTCATTCAACTAGTATGTATGTTCAGAATTTATTTCCAATACAAATTATAAACAATATACTTGTATTTATTATGGAGATAGGAACAATAGGCGTAGATATATTTTTAATATTATCGGGAGTTGGACTATATCATTCATTTTCAAAAAATAGTAATATAAAGTCTTTTTATAGAAAAAGAGCATTAAGGATTTTTCCATCAGTAATTATAGTAGCAATCATAATTACTACAATAAAAGGTGGATTTGGTCTTGGCAATTATTTAAAAAATATATTTTTATTATCATTTTTTGTAGATGGAGATTTAAGTTTTTGGTATTTTTCATTTATATTAGTTTTATATATAGTATATCCAATACTACACAAGATGGTTGAGAAGTTTGACTATAAATTTGTTATAGTATTTATAGTGGGAATAGTTATAGGAAACTTTTTATTAATGAAATATAATATAAATTTATATAATAAAATTGAAATTGCAACTACAAGAATTCCAGTATTTATTATGGGAATTTGGCTTGGTAAAAAATCTTATACTGATTATAAAATATCAAAGAAGTGGTTAATATTATTTGCAATAATATTTATAACAATTATACCTATATTGTATTTTAAAGTATTTATAAATTATTATATAATGGTTAGACTTTTATATTGTCCATTAGCTATTTCAATTGTTGTTTTATTATCATGTATTTATACAAAATTCAATAATAATTCAATATTAACCAGATTTTTTATATGGATAGGGACTTATTCACTAGAGATATATTTATTATACGAATATTTAGCTAAAAACTATTATTACTTATTTAGATATAGAGATCCATATAATATTTCATATTATATATGTATATTTGCAATAACTTTGATATTAGCAAGTGGATTGAAAAGATTTACAAATGAAATAAATGAAAAAGTATTAATTAAAGATTAAAAAATAATAAATTTTATTTAAAATAAACTAATTAATTAACATCATATATTAAAAGTTAGTTAATTAGTTTATTTTTATTGACTTATGTTTCCTTTTGGTATAACATATAGGATATTAAAAGGAGGAATATAAAAATGGAAAAAGAAGAAAAACAAAATGTAGAACAATTAATTAAGAAAAATCATAATCAGAAAATTGCTATAATTATTTTAGTTGTATTATTATTAGGAAGTTTAATATTAAATATTCCAGCAGTAAGGAAACAAGTAAAGAGTATTATAAGTGTGCAAGAACAAGAAGAAAAAGTTGATTACAATTCTAAATATAAGTTAAATTTACAAAGTGTATATGGAGATAAAGAAGCATATCATCCTAAAATATTATCATTTGATAATAAATGGAATGGGTATTTATATTGGATGTCTTATACTCCATATCCAGATAGTGATGAGCAAAAAGAAAATCCACATATAGTTGCAAGTAATGATATGATTAACTGGGAAGTTCCTAATGGATTAGTAAATCCATTAGATGATATTGAAGGAGATAATCATAAACAATATAATTCTGATTCACATTTAGTATATGTTGATGATACAGATACATTAGAATGTTATTGGAGATATGTAAATGATGAAGATGGATCTGTTACTATATATAAAAGAACGACTAAAGATGGAAGTAATTGGACAGAAAAACAAATAGCTTCTTATTCAAAAAATAGAAAACAAAAAGATTGGGTGGCTCCTGCTATTATATATGAAAACGGAATTTATAAAATTTGGTATGTAGACCATGATCTTGTTATTAGATATGCAGAAGCTAAACCTGAAGATGAGAATTGGAAAGATATTAAAAAAATAGATTTAGAATATCCTAAAAAATTGCAACCTTGGCATTTAGATGTTGTGAAAACAGATAAAGGTTATGAAATGCTTTTAATGGCTTTTGAAAATTGGGAAAAAAGAGGAGTGGCTAATTTATATCATACATCAAGTAAAGATAATAAGACATGGTCAAAATGTAAAACGATAATTAAACCAACATCAAAAACAGATTATTGGGATAATAGAGGAATTTATAGAAGCTCAATGATTAAAAAAGATGGAATATATTATGTGTTCTATAGTGCATCTGATAAAAAGAATATAAAAGGCATAGGAATTATGTATGGAAAAAATATTAATAAATTAAAAAGTGTTGATATAGATTATACAAATGATAAAGATGCTGTACAAAAATTTGGAAACTTAATAAAAGATAATAAATAATTTAATATTAATTAAGTATAAGAAGGTTCATTTTTAGATACCTTCTTACTTTATACA
>CAOPQH010000113.1 GCA_948505485.1 uncultured Clostridia bacterium | reverse complement strand
AATTTTTTATATATTATTTGGTTTTATAAAATATTTATTTTATGCGGTTATCCTGGTATAATGAGCTGGAGGCACTGTTAAATATTGATGGCAGTGCCAGCAGTATTGGGGAAGGGCATATTGAAGAAAATACAGGGGATAACAGGACAGGGAATGGTAATATAGTAAAAAACAGCAGGGCAGAAGATGACAGAAGGACAGATGGAAATGGAAGTAAGCATACCACAATGAAAGAAAGGATTGCCATTGCAAAAGAAAAGGCAGGAAGGAATGGGGACATAGAAAATAAAAAAGCATCAAAGAATAAATCTTTTAAGAAACTATTATAATAATCAAACAAATATATTGTGTATTATTTTTCATATAATATAATAGTAATCTTATTACAGATAAAAATTTTTCAAATACTAAAAATATATCTGAAACTGAAAATAAAATCACAACATCATAATTGATGCTGTGATTTTATTTAGATTATATTTAGTATTTTAAAGCTTGTATTTTCTTTGATTATATTAATATTTTTAATTTAGTATTAAATTCTTTTGCATTTTTTCAGAACTTTAATGTTGTAAAAATAATAAAACTTTATAAAATTTAGACATTTCCCAAATTTCTAAAATATAGAAAATAATATATTAAAAATATTATTTAGGTTTTGTATTAATTTAATCAGACTGTAAATAGTTAAAATGGTTTATATTATTAAATATTTCTGTTTTGTACTATTATCCGGCTTTGTTTTCCATACACTCTTTTTTTATTGATATTTTTGTAAGCCTTAACATAAATTATTGGAATGTATTTACTGGATTTAATTGTAATAGAAGAGGTCTTTGTTTTTTTAACATTTTTAAGTTTAAAATAAATTTTGTTGTTTGTAATATACATTAAATAACCATCAGCATTTTCTACAGGATTCCATGATATCTTTATTTTTTTGTTTTTCCAATAAGCAGATAGTTTTTTAACTTTTCCAGGAGCTGCACCACGTGTTTGGAAAATATATTTTTTATTAATTATATAATATTTTATGCTTTTGATATCATGCTGGATAAATTCATAATCACTATATTCTGCGGCATATATACCAGTATTATCATATGCGTGGAATACTGCTGAATTATTTATAGCATATATACCAATAGTATCTATTGTGCTTGGAAAAAAATATTTTTTATATTAAGGCACGTTTTAAATCTGTTTTCATCTGTTTGTGAACCACCATACAGGTATATTTTTTCAATTCCTTCTTTAAAGACGATTTTTCTTAATGAAGTGCAGCCAGCTACATTTATATTTAAGCTTTTTATGTTTGCAGGAACTGTAAGTTCTGTAAGATTATATGCACCTGCAAATGCATCAGCATCCATATATTTTGTGTTTACAGGAATTACATATTTTCCTTTTTTAGCACGTGGAAATATATAAAGTTTTGTCATGTCAGAACTAAAAAGAACTCCACTTTTTGATTTGAAATATTTGTTTCCACTTTCTACAGTTATGTTTTCCAGGTTCAATGCAACATTAATACATCCATTTGCATAGTAATTTTCATCAAGTATTGTGTAATTTATAAGAAAACTGGCATCTTCCAATGTTGCAGGTATTTTATAATTTGTAAGCATATCTGGAAATATTTCTATTGACTTTATATTTTTGTCATAGAGCACACCTTTATAAGAGGTGAAAAAGTTGCTTGTAGATGGAACAGTTATTTTATTAAAATTATTTTGGCAATATTTGTTTATAATTATTTCTGTGTTTTCATGTATATCCAATGAAGTTTTTGCAAATGGTATCAGCCAAAGATATTTATAATCAGCAGAATACAAAGCATTGTCATATGTTTTGAAGTATTTGTTTTGTTCTGGTATATTTATTTCTTTAAGACTTGAAAGTCCATATACAATATCATAAGAAAATAATTTATTATTGCTATTGTAAACATTACCAATAAATTCAAGTTTTTCATTCAGATTTAACACTTGTAAAGAGGAACAACCAGTAAGCTGGGAAATAGGGAATTCTGTTATGTTATCGTTAAGTGTAAAACTTTTAAGGTTTATGCACATGGTAAGTGCATTTACATTAATAGACTTTACGCTAGCAGGTAATATATAATTTCCATGTTTAAGTCCAGGATATTTTATCAGTTCTTTCATGTCTTTTGAATACAATATCCCATCCTGGGATGTGTAATTTTCATTGTCAGTAGCAATATTGAATATTGTACCACAATTTTCAAATGCATTAAAAGATATTTTTTTAACAGAAGAGCCAAAGTTTATTTCTTTCAATGAGGTGCAGTTTTTAAATGTATAATCATATATCTCTGTTATGTTTGAGTTGTTATCCACAGTTTTTAAATTTATACATCCTTCAAAACACTTCTGTCCAATATATGCTACAGAATGTGGTATATTTATTGATTCTATATTACTGTTTTGAAAAGCACCAGTATTAATGGTTTTTATTTTATTATTTAATTTAACTTTTTGCAAGTATCTGTTGTCTGCAAATGCATAAGGACTGATAATTTTAACTGTATCTGGCACTTTAAATGATACAATTTTTTTATTTGAAGGAAAATATATTAACTTTGTCATTTTTTTGTTATACAATACATCATTTTTAGAAGCTAGATATTTATTATCTTTAGAAACAGTGATTTTTGAAATTTTCGCATTATTACTAAAGAGATAAGTTTCTTCAACACCTTTGATATCTTTGTCAATATTAAGATGTCCTGTTCCAGTAACTTTGAAAATATTACCATTATCATGGAGTTCTGTAGTAATCTTTGCATCTGTTTTTATAGAGCAACATAAAGATATTCCTAATAAAAAAAGTAGCGATAGCAACTTAGTTATTATATATTGTGTTTGTTTCATAAAAATTTCCTCCTTAAAATTTGTAGGATTTTTCATATCATGTTATATTTCCATTATATATAACGTAGATGTTTCTAGTATTACAAGTCTAAAATTAATAATATTGATAATTATCAAAAATCTGTAAATAAAACTATTCATTATATAATTCGATTGTATAATAACATGAACATAAACAAAAGACAATATATGCATATCTATATTTTCATATGTTACTATTCAGTCATAAAGGCACATTTATAAGGCACACAGTTAAAAAGCTGGT
>CAOPQH010000112.1 GCA_948505485.1 uncultured Clostridia bacterium | reverse complement strand
GATAAATTCAAAGAAACTACTAAAAAATTCATAAAATGGATATGTAAAAAATTTGACTTACCTTCTGAAGATGAGATTATTAGAAATTTTGAAAAAGAAACTCATACTTTTCTTGATGCAGAAAAACAAATTAATCATGAAAAATATATAGAAAATGAGTATGAATTAGATAGATGATGATATTCTCCACTCTACAAAAATGGAACTTAAACAATTTTTAAGTTCCATTTTATATAATTAAAAAATTGTATATTTTTAAATCTGATATTTCTATCATATTAAATAAATTATCTTTCTTGTTCTTCCTCATCTATATCTATTCCTAATTCTCTCGAAAAATATCTTTTTAATTCTCTATACATAATATTTCTTTCTACTACTTGTCTTTGAGATAACATATCACTTAATTCTGAAATAGTTACAAATTTAGCTTTCTCAACTTCACTTTCTTGCACAGTTATATCCTCGATTTGCAATCCTTCTTTTCTTAAAATATAAAAATCATAGAATTGATTTTCAATAAAATCTGGTCTAATTATTCGTTGATCTCTATACTTTAAAATATGTTTTAATTCTGTTTCTCCACAGTCGACATCTACTTCCTCTTTAATCTCTCTTATAGTTGCTGAATTTGGTGTTTGTTCTGAAGATATATGACCTGCAACAGAAATATCCCACATTCCAGCATTTTTTTCCTTTTTGTATGATCTTTGTTGCATTAAAATTTCATTTTTATCATTTATTATTGCTGCAACAATTGCTCCATGCCATAAGCCTTTTTTATGAACTTCTTTTCTTGTAGCAACTTCTCCTATTTTGTTACCATTTTCATCTAAAACATCGATTAATTCTTCCATATTACTTCAATCCTCCATACACATTAATATTATGCTACTTTTATTCCCGTATTTTTTACCTCTACTACAAAAGGTGTTTCATCATTTTCATAATCTGCAACTGTTATAATATGTGGCTCTATTCTATAATCTATTCCTTTTCTTAATATCATTAATTTTACTTCTTCATCAAATGTATCTGTTTTTATATCATCTGTAATTACTGCTATATCAATATCGCTATCTTTATGTTCTGTTCCTTTTGCATAAGATCCAAATAATATTATTGCTACCACATCATAATTTTCTTTTACAACAGCAATATATTTATCTACTATTTCTGCTATTTCTTTGTTTATTTCTACTTTAACATTATTTCTAACCATGCTTTTACCTCCTTAATTTTATTTATTTGTTCTTCTGTATATTCATCTGTGCACTTATTATAAAATGCTCTTTTATAATCATCATATCTTGTACTTAAATTAAAGGTCGTTATTTCATTTAAAGTTACTTCTTGTTCTTCTGTTAATTCTATATTCAATTTTTCTGCTAAATATAATAAATCATGAGTTTTTGGAGCATAAGGAGCTCCTTTATTATTTTTTGCATAAAGTGCCTTTAATAGTTTTTCTATAACCATTTGTCCAAAAAATAGACAATATGTATTTCTATTTTTCTCTTTTAAATCAAGCATTACATTATAATCTTCATCAGAACTTTCAATCCAATAATTCATTAAATCTATATTATTCATATAATTCCTCGCTTTCAATACATTATTATTATACCATTAAAACTAAAATTTTACTACATTTTATTGACAATATTTTTTTGAAATTACTTATTTTCTTGTAACCATTCATAAACATCATCTTCAGTAAGTTCCCCATGTTTTAGTTTAGTAATTTTTTCTTTAGCTTGTTTTTTCCAAACTTCAAATTCTTTCTTTAAGTTCTTGTCATCTTTATTTTTATTAACTATACCAAATTTTTGTTGATATGTTTTTCTGTATTCTGTGTATGCAGATTTTTCTTGTAATCTCTTGTTATAAGAAAGTATTGCTCCTTGTTCTCTACAAGTTTTTCCGTTTTCTTTTGGATAATCACAATAAATTTCATCTAATCTTGAGTTTGGTATAAAATACATTCCACAGTTTTGACATTTCTTTATTGGGTAATTATCTGTTTTTGATAATTCTTCTAATATAGCATAGCAAATACTTGATATATCATTGCTTTTATGTGTATTTACCATTGATATAAGCATACCTTCTTCTTTTAATTTCTTTAGTAAGTCTATATCTGCTGAATTTCCTAGTTCTTCATATTTATTAGAATAGTTATCTTGTATAACTTCATCATTTTTTATATAAGAATATAATTTGCCTTTTCTCTTTATAAGATATACTGCATATCTTTGTGAATGTGTAAATGGCTTTAATTCTTCTATTTCGTCTATATTATATATGTAATTAACGGCATCTGTTATTTGTTCTTGTATGTATAAAAGTTGTTCTTGTAAGATATCATATATTTTTTTGGTTTCTTTTAGATATGTTTCGTCATCTTCATATTTTCCTTTTAATTCAAAGTTATAATCTTCATCTACATCTTTTAGTATTTCAAATCCATAGGCATAAAAGAAATCTTTATAGGCTGTTTCATAGGTAGATAAATCAGCATTTAGAAATCTTAATAATAATAGTCCAAATCTTTCTACATAAGGAAAATATAAAGAGCCTGGTTGTTTTAGTCCCATATCTGTACCTTCATCTTCTTTCCACTTTATATATCTTGTACCTCCACTTTTAGTACGACCATTTTTATGATTATCTTTTTCTTTGTCATTAAAATCAAATGAGAAATCAGCTTTATAAAAATACATAGGTGTAGAATAATATTCTTTCTTTTCATCTTTGTTAAACCAAATATAAAAATCGTCACAATGTTTTACTTCTGGTAAATCAATACTCATTTTGGTACTTTCCTCCGTTTCTATAAAATTCTATTAAGTTTTGTCAAAAAACAATTTTAACTTTTTTAATAATTGTTATTGACATTCTAATTATATTATACTATAATTAGTTTAATAATACAATACTTTTTGAGATAATTATTGTTTTAAGTTGTAGACTAAAAATTCACTACAACTAATCTAAAAAGATATGGAGGTGATTGAAATAGACAAAGTAACTGAAATAACAAGACTTTTTTACGAAGAACATTTAAGACCAACAGATATTGCTAAACAAATTGGTGTCGGTAAATCGTATGTAACAAAAATTATTCAAAAAGATGAGAGATATATTAAAGAAAAAGAATGCCGAGCCATACAAAGCAAAGAAAGACACAAAGTTTGTAAAAGAAATTATATCAATAAAAAACGACAA
>CAOPQH010000111.1 GCA_948505485.1 uncultured Clostridia bacterium | reverse complement strand
TAATTCTAAAGGAATATAATAGAGAATATAAAAGAATGCATGGATTACATTATAATCACACTAAAGAATTTAAAGAAAAGCAGTTTAAGCAATGGTCTCAAAAAGCTAGAGAATTAAGAGATAGCTATAATGATGGTCAAATTGAAGAATTTAAAATAGAATTAAAGAAATTAAGTAATATATATTGGAAGTAAAAAATACTAACTAAGCTAATAGTTCAAGCTTAGTTAGTTTTGTATAATTCATTATCTTTTTAAATTAATTTTCTTTATCATATCTCCTGGATAATCAAATAATGCTAGTATATTAAAATCTAAAAAGAATGGTTCAAAATTCTGTTTCAATATATTTTGCATTTTTACAATTTTGTTGTAATCATTATCAATATGTAAAGTCATATGAAAAGTAAAATCATCTGGATTATATTTTTCCTTTGGAAATTCTCTATAAAATATTCTTTGTAATTCCTTAATTTGTTGATTTTCTTCTATTGATAAGTATAAACAATAACTATTATGTTTTACATTCATAATTTTTATATCATTTACTTTTAATTGTATTTCATCAATATTTATACTTTCTACTATTTTTAATATTTCTTCTTGATTTTCCTTATTAGTAGCAAAAATAGTAAAATGATATGGTAAATTATCTATTTCATATCTCTTTTCATCATTAATTCCATATGGTACTTTACAAGTATTTTCTTTTATATTACCCATTAATTGTTCTACTTTGTTAATTTCATTTTTTCTATAAAACTCATTAAAGTTATTCTCTTACTCATTTTGTATTTTTTCCACCCTTCTTAAATGAATTAAATAATATGCTAGTCCTATTTGAAAAATCATAAATATTGCAGATACTCCAAACATGTAGTTCATTCCATATTGATATACCATTCCTGCAAAATATAATCCTATTGCATTTCCTGTCATCCATATCATATACCTTATATTAGAAAAAAATATTTGATATTCATTTTGTATACGATTTATGTATGGAGCATCCGTTTTATTTTCATATGCAGTAGAAATTAATATTGACCAAGTTATGGCTATTATACTCATAATATAGCTATTTATTAAAAATGCCAATACATAAAATATAAATCTGATTACAAATTTTAGCGTTATTGTAAGATAATCGTTTTTAGGTGTTAAATATCTCAATGCAATTATTCCCATTAAATCAGCTATTAATCCAACAACTAACAAATAATTTGTAGCACTTATGTCAGATAACCCCAATTGGTTTGTTAGCATTAACATTTTTAATCCTAAACCTATACTCATAGCTATAGAAGCAATAAAATAATCTAATAAATATATAATTGTAATTTTACCTTTCATAATATATTTAAACGATATTTTTGATTTTTCATTCTTATTTTTAACATCTATTTTAATTAGTATTAATCCTGATATAATAGTAAATATCAATGAGAAAAATAATAATACATTGTAATTAATCGTTAATTGCATTATTGTTTTTCCAATAGTTATTCCTCCTACAAATATTCCGATATCTCTGCATAAGTATTCTATTAATTTTCTTTTAGAATATAATATATCACTTTTCTCTACACAAACTATCAATGGATATATACTTAATATTATAAATTTTTCTAGTACAATGTCTAATATAATAAGTCCTCTAATCGTTTGCATGCTTCCATTGTTATTAAGAAATAATAAAAACATTACTAAAATCTTTATTAACAAAGTTATTGATATAAATTTCTTTATCTGTTTTAATTGTATTTTTATTGAACATATAAAAATACATATCGCACTCAATAAAGATGCTAGACTTAGAGTAGTACTTATTTGACTTATATTCAAATTATTTAACTGTAGCCACAACTGCCTAAAATTCTCCCATAGTCCAATTGATATACTAAAAAATGCTAACATAATTAATATTTTATTTTCATCTTTTAACTTCTTCATTTTGTTTCGTTTAATTCTCCTATGTATTTATATATTTTAGTCCAATTATTTAAATCAACTATATCTTTATTAGTACAATTCTCATTACTAATTCTTATTACTTTTATTCCTTCTTTTAAAACATCTAAGCAATTATTTAACTGGTCATCTATAAATAAATCAATGTTTTCATTTTTACATACTGTTCCTTTTTCTCTAGCATTTACTATTATTTTATCATATTCTATATGATTTTTATCTAACCAATTTTTACTTAAAAGATATGGATTATCATGGAACTCACTATCTCTCGCTGTTATTATATATATTTTATGTCCTAATTTTTTTAATTTGCTTATAACTTCTACTGCTTTTTCTCTAGGTACTGCATTATTTGTAATTTCTTCTTGAATATTTTTTAAAAAATATTTTAACTCATCATATGAAAACTGAAATTTCTTTTTATATGTGTCTTCATTATTTTTTATATCTTCAAAAGAATTTTCAGCATTGTTAATATTTTTTCCTAGTTTAATTGCATATTCATATGCAGCATTATTTAGTTCTTCTTGAACTTCTGTTATTGTATTGTCTATATCTATTCCTATTTTCATATTCAACCTCACTCTGGCACAATATTATCATAAAACAGTATTTATTACAATATTTTTAATTATATTTCTATCTCCCTTTCTTTTTCTCTTTCTTCGTACTTAAGTTGTTTTTCTGCATCTAAATAAGTATTAGTTTCTTTTTGAAAATCTCTAATCAAGTTATCTTCTGCTCCCATATCAAACTTTTTACAAATCCAATGTATGAATTTATCAATAGTTTCATAGAATTTATCTATTATTTTATTTAATCTGCTATTCTCTTTTTCTAACCCTTTAATTTTGCTTTTATATTTCCATTCTACATCAAATTCTTTTTGCTTGTATTCAGCCTTGATTTGTTCTACTTCATTGTGTAAATTCGCATTATCACTCATTATTCTGTCTCTTTCTTTTTGATACTTTTCTGCTTCTTCTATAACTTTTGTTTGTCTTGATAATTCCTTATGCAAATTCATATTATCTTGATATAAATTTTGAATTAAGTCATCTTTTGGTTTTATAATTTCTTCTAAAATCTTTTCATCCCTTTTCTTTGATAATCTATTAATATCACTAATATTAGGAACATCTGGTAAATCTAATTTTATATTCTTCAAAGTTTCTTTTGTTTGTTCGTAATTTGTTATATTTTTATAATCTTTTAATGTATAATGAGCCCTGTCTATTTCTTCTTTTGGTAATCCTCTTTGCAAGTCAAATCCATTTGACACCATATATTC
>CAOPQH010000110.1 GCA_948505485.1 uncultured Clostridia bacterium | reverse complement strand
ATTATTATCTGCTATTGGATAAATTTGATAATCAGAAACTTCTTCTATTTTTATATTATCTCTTTGTAATAATTTCATAATACTTTTTGAACTTTTTATTATTTGTTCTGTTCTGTCTTCAGTTGCTTCTTGCTTTTCTGAGTCTTCCATCATAAAATCAATACAATGTTTAAAAACTGGTGTTGCTATATCATGAAACAAACCTGCAAGTGTTTGCTTTTTATCATGTGTAAAATTCCATATAATTAATGCCACTCCAATACTATGAGTTAATACTGAAAAAAAATACTTATCATTATATACCTTTGTATATAGTGTACCACAAGACTGACCTATACCATCCAGTCTAAGCATTTCTGGTGTATTAATATATTCTAATAGCCATTCTGGAAATTCTGGTGATAATATTTCTAAATATTGCCTTATTTCTTCATTTAAATTTTCTAAATATTTCTTCATATTCATCTAATATATTAATCCTCCAACTAATTTCTATATAAACAAATTATATCAATAAAATTTATGTATTACAATAAAAATGTCAGAATTTCTTAATTTGCTTAATTATTATGTAAATATATAGCATTTTAGCTAAAAATATGATATAATTTTTATAATTTTGCTAATAGCAAAAGGTACCTATAAACTCCGCAACAATAATAAGGAGGTTTTAAAATGCGGTTATTTAAAATTTCACAAATCATTACTTTTAAAGAAGATGCTTTCTTAGGCGTTTTCAAAAAAGGGCAAGATGTAACATTCACTGGCTACATTACTTGTTATAACGAAATCATTACAGGTTACATGAAACAAGAACCTGTTGATGATGGTAACAGTTTAACCTTGTACGTAAAAGGACACCAAGAAATAAGATTTGGAAAAGAATTAGTTTTAGTTCAAACAACAAAATCCAATTCTAACTCTCCGATTACACTATGTAGTTATTTTCCTTGTGTACATAACAATGAAGGTATTGGATATGTTGATGATACTGATGGGAAACCTTCTAAAGATGGAAAATATTTCTTCATCTGCGGAAACTTCATTGCAGAAACTTACATACAAATTGAAGAAATTGCAATGTTAGTTTCAATCGGTGAACCTAACACCGAATACGAAAAAGCAGAAAAGAAAATAAACAGAATGCTTAATAAACTTTATTCTGCAAAAAAGCAAGGTTCTCTCAATTTTGGCTTTTTGTTTGATTACATTAAACCTCATTGGGTTGGTGCACATTGGAACTTGCTTCATACATATCCAAACAAGTCAACTAAATAACAAACCGCAACACTTATGAAAAGGCATTCCAAGATGTATGCACATCATAGGAATGCCTTCAATTCATATATATCATTATCTCCATATTCTATCGCAATTTTTTATTTCCTTTTCTTTAAATGCTTTAAAAATATCTATATTATTCATATTTGCTATACTAAGTAAATAAATAAAACAATCCGCTAATTCTTCTTCAACACTATCATTATATTCTTTTGCTATATCTAAATGTCCTTTTGTATTTTTCCTTATTGCTTTTGCAAGTTCTCCTAATTCTTCTAAAAATAACATCATTTCTCTTTCAATGGTAACTCCATCAAATTTTCTAGCTTTTTTCATATCCTTTATGTATTTTTGAATTTCTGCAACAGAACTTTTTTCATTTAATAATTCCAATTTTTCTTTTAATTCCATATTTTACTCCTATAATTTTATTTCTTCTTCAATCAATTTGCTAACAAACTCCCACCTATGTTTTATAAATTGACCATTATTTACTAATTCGTTAATTTCTGTCCAAGTTGCCCATTTTACATCTGAAACTTCATCTTCTTGAAATTTCATTTTAGATATATCATAATCACATTTTAAAATATATGTATCCATCCAAACATTTCCTGTTTTAAATTTCGTAATCAATTTTAAATCATTGGCATTAATATCAATGTCTAATTTATTATAATTTCAAACGAATTGGGATATTTTTTCAAAATTTTGTTTCCCTTTATTTTTATAATTCATAACTATAAATTTTGCAATTTTCATTAGCATCTGATGAATTCCCATTTTCTGGTATTCCATTGAAATACCAACAAATTGCCATTAATATTCCTCCATGAGTTACCAATAAAACATTATCCTTATCATTCATTAATTTTAGTTCGTTTAAGAACTCTGATATTCTTTCATATACACTTTTCATGGATTCTAATTCTGGATATAGTTTATCTGAATTATAATTCCAAAATTTATCCCATTCTAAATCTTCGAAAGGAATTTTTTCATATTTTCCCATACTGCGTTCTTTTATTCTATTTTCAATTATTATGGGAATGTTTGTATTTAATTCAAATAATTTCAATGTATCTTTTGCTCTTTGTATTGGTGAACAATATATTTTATTAATATTTAACTTTTTAATTTCTTTTCCAATTTCTATAGCCTGTCTTTTTCCTGTTTCATTTAATGGCTCATCTTCAGTAGCTATAATGTTGTTTTTACCCATATTAGTTTCTCCATGTCTAATTACATATAAGTTCATTAAATTGCTCCTTTTCTTATAAATTTATTAAAAATAATATTGCTAATCTATTTACTTTGACTATAAACATATTCATCATTTTCTACTATCATAATTTTTTCTCATATATAAATGCTCTTTCGGTTAATACATTTCCTAGTTTACCATATTCTTTGTTTTTCACTATTGTTTCATAAATTTTTTTACATCCAAGTTTTTCATATATGCCATAACTACAAGATTCATCTGTTAGAATTTGAAGATTTTTCATCTTATCTTTTTTAGCCAATTCAAAAACTTCCAGCAATAATTTTTTGCCAATACCTTTTCCTCTACAATTTTTATCTAAAATTAGCATTGATATCTCTCCATCAAAATAATTTTTTAATTCTTCTGGAACATAGTAATAATTATCTTCATATTCTTTTAATGCGTTTAAATCTTTAATTTCTTTGCTTTTATATAATTGATTTTTTATAAAGTGGTAGAACTTCTTTTTAATGAGATGTTTTCTTGAATTTTCATTTGAATATCCTGCAAACCCTAACATTTTGCCATTTTCTCTATAATAAACAAATTGCTCTGTTTCTTCTAGTATCTCCATTAAATAAATCCAAGCACAAAGTTTTCTACTTGCACCACTTTCTTTTTCTCCTAAATCCCATTCATTTATAAATAGCTCTACTGCTTGTTTCATATCCTTTATTTTCATATTTTCAATTTTTACTCCACAAATTTCTATTTTACTTATTTATATCATAAAATCAGTATAAAAACAATTATTTCTAGAAATTAAGGTTCTATAATATTAGTTGGAGTAGATAAAACTCCAACTATTGACATTAAGCCCATCTAAAAAGTGATACCTTGTAGTATCACCTCTTTTTGGTGGCTTCAACTGGAATTC
>CAOPQH010000109.1 GCA_948505485.1 uncultured Clostridia bacterium | reverse complement strand
TTCTTCTACATTTGCAATTATCTTTACAAAATTGCATTTACTTTTTCACTTCACCTCTTTTTTTATTTAAAAATATTTTCCCATTTTTTATCACTTATTATAGACATTTTTAATATATTTTTAATATAATATAAGAAATTAAATAAGAAGGTGTGTTTATGAAAAAATATAAATTAGCTATAGTTGGTGCTACAGGTGTTGTTGGTAGAACAGTTTTAAAAGTTTTGGAAGAAAAAAATTTAACAAATGTTGAATATACTTTATTCTGTTCAAAAAAATCTGCTGGAAAAAAAATGAATTTTATGGGAAAAGAGTATGTTTCTAAAAAGTTAACTGAAAATTCTTTTGATGAAGGTTTTGATTTTGCAATATTTTCTGCAGGTGGTAATACTTCTAAAAAATTCGCACCAATTGCTGCATCAAAAGGATGTATTGTTGTAGATAATAGTAGTGCTTTTAGAATGAATGATAATGTTCCTCTAGTTGTTCCAGAAGTTAACCCTGAGAAAATTTTTGAAAATCATGGAATTATAGCAAACCCTAACTGTTCTACAATTCAAGCTGTTGTTCCTTTAAAACCACTTGATGATAAATATAAAATTAAAAGAATTGTATATTCTACATATCAAGCAGTTTCTGGTGCGGGAAGACAAGGAATTGAAGATTTAAAAAATGGTGCAAAAGGAGTTGTACCTAAAAAATTTACTCATCCTATTTATAATAACTGCTTGCCACATATTGATGTATTTTTAGAGGACGGATATACTAAAGAAGAACATAAAATGATAAATGAAACTAGAAAAATATTGGGAAAACCCGATTTAAAAATCACTGCAACTACTGTTAGAGTTCCTGTTGTTAATTCACATAGTGAAGCAATTAATATTGAATTTGAAAATAATTTTGAATTAGATGATGTTACAAATTTACTTAAAAATTATCCTGGAATAATTGTAAAAGATGATGTTGAAAATAATATTTATCCACTTGCAACTAACGCTACTGGTCATGATGAAGTTTTCGTTGGAAGAATTAGAAGAGATTATAGTGTGGATAATGGTCTGAATTTATGGGTTGTTGCTGATAATATTAGAAAAGGTGCTGCAAGTAATGCTATTCAAATAATTGAAAAGTTAATACAAAAATAGTAAAAAGGTAAATAGAATAAATTGTTCTATTTACCTTTTTTACTACACCATTGTATTCTTACAGTACTCCCATTTCTTGTATAATTAAACCAATATTTCCTTTACCAGCAAACTTATTTATGTCAAAAAAATTTTCTTTTAGGCTAACCCATTCAAGTTTGTTTACTTCTTCTATCAAATTTACATTTTTTTGTAAATCTCCAGCAAATACCTCTAATTCTGTATCATTATTATAATATTGTAAAGTAATAAGTTCATTTAATTTTATATCTTCATTTGTTATACCAGTTTCTTCGTTTAATTCTCTATATGCTGCTACTATCTTATCTTCTCCATTTTCTACTTTACCACCCACAAAATTGTATTTTCCCTGATATGGGGGCTTTTCTCTTTTACACATTAAAACATTTTCTTTATTTTTATCTATAACTACTATTAAATTGTATTTTTTCATATATTTTCACCCCATTTTGCATAATTCTATCATAAACTATTTTTTATTACAATAATTTTATATTGCTACTATTTAAAATTTTTATATAAAATCTATTTCATTTTTTATTAATTTAACATATAATTAAACATATAAAATATAAATATATTTTATAAACTTATTTATCCTTTATAGGAGAGTGAAAGTATGAAAAAAATTTTATTTACAGGATGTGGAACAGCTATAGCTACACCTTTTAATGAAAATGGTGTAAACTTGGAAGAATTTAAAAGACTAATTGAATTTCAAATTGAAGAAGGAGTAGATGCTATAATAGTTTGTGGTACAACTGGCGAAAGTTCTACAATGACAAAAGAAGAAAAAATAGCTACTATTAAATGTGCAGTAGAAACCGCAAATGGTAGAATACCTATTATCGCAGGATCTGGTGGGAATAACACACAAGAAGCAATTAAAATGTCAAAATTAGCAGAAAACTTAGGTGTAGATGGACTCCTTGTTGTTACGCCTTATTACAATAAAACAACACAAAAAGGTTTAATCGAACATTATAAAACTATTGCAAATGAAGTATCTTTGCCTATAATAGTTTATAATGTACCTGGAAGAACTGGATTAAATATAACTCCCGAAACTTGTTTAGAACTTTCTAAAATAGAAAATATAGTTGCAATTAAAGAAGCTTCTGGTAACCTTTCACAAGTTGCAGAAATAGCAAATCTTTGTGGTGATAATTTAACTATATATTCTGGAAATGATGACCAAATATTACCAGTACTTTCTTTAGGTGGAAAAGGCGTAATCTCTGTATTATCAAATATAAAGCCAAAACTAACACATGATATGGTAAATTTGTTTATGCAAGGAAAAATAAATGAAGCAAAAGAACTTCAAATAAAATCAATTCCATTAATAAAAGCTCTATTTTCTGAAGTAAACCCTATTCCTGTAAAAGAAGCACTAAACATAATTGGGTACAACTATGGAATACCAAGGCTACCATTAGTTCCAATGAGTAAAAATGCAAGAGAAAAATTAAAAGAAGAAATATATAAAATGTGACAAAAAGGTACAAAACCTTTGTCACATTTTTTACATACTATTGCTTATATATACCTATTATGCTATAATCAATTTAGAATATATTACATAAGATATAAAGAGGTTAATCAAAGTGGAAGATTTAATACTTAAAATTTATAAAGATAAAGAATTTATTTCTATAATTGAAAATATTATAAATAATGAAACTGTTCAAAAAATGAAAAATTTTAGACAACACTATAATGTATCTTGTTTTGAGCATTGTTTATGTGTCTCTTATTACAGTTATCTAATTTGTAAAAAATTAAAACTTGACTATAAATCTGTGGCTAGAGCAGGAATGCTTCATGACCTATTTTTATATAATTGGAGAAAAAGAGAAAACAACAGAAAAGGTCTTCATGCATTTACTCACCCAAAAACCGCTTTAGACAATTCTTTAAAACTATTTGATTTAAACAAAAAAGAAAAAGACATAATTCTAAAACATATGTGGCCTGTAACAATTATGCCACCTAAATATTTAGAAAGTTTAATAATAACATTTGTAGACAAACATTGTGCAATGCAAGAAACATTTAACTCTATTTTTAAAATTTGGAGCAAAAAAACACTATTCAGATACGCATACGTATTCTTATGCTTACTAATAATAAAATTTTAAGTAGAGAAGCCACGCGTAGTGATTACGAAACAGTAAAACCGTTGGAGCTCGGGCGATTGCTAATCGCCCCCTACATTTTTCTCTACTATTTATCGTTATATTTTATTGAAAATATCTATTTATAATTGTAGAGTAGTCACGCGTGTGTATAGCACTTTTCGC
>CAOPQH010000108.1 GCA_948505485.1 uncultured Clostridia bacterium | reverse complement strand
ATTGTACAAAGAGGAGCAGAAGCAACATTCTCAGAAGAAGGAAAAAAACAAATACAAGAAAACATAAAATACTACAAAGAAAATGCCAAAATAATAAAAGAAGGCCTAGAACAAGCAGGCTACACCGTATATGGAGGAGTAAATTCACCATATGTATGGCTTAAAATTCCAAAAGGTTTAACATCTTGGGAGTTTTTTGATAAATTATTAGAAGAAGTAAATGTAGTAGGCACTCCAGGAAGCGGTTTTGGACCACATGGAGAAGGATATTTTAGATTAACAGCTTTTGGAACTAAAGAAAATACTTTACAAGCAATTGAAAGAATACAAAATTGGAAAAAGTAAGTTATAAATATATAGTTAACTGCATAAAAGAAAACATATAAAACAATAAACTATTATGAGGAGTACCTAAAATGTTAAGAAATAACATTTTAGGTACTCTTTAAATAATAAATACTCTATTTTTCTATTATTATATCAGCATCTTTCTGAGATATATAGTTATATTCTACCATTTTTTTTAAGACGTGAGATCGTCTTTGCTTAGCTAATTCAAAGTTTTTAGTAGGAGCATATGCAGAAGGAGCATTTGGAACTCCTGCAAGCATAGATGCTTCTTCTAAACTCAAATTATCTGGGGTTTTATTGTAATATCCTTTAGAGGCTTGTTTTATTCCATAATAACCATCTCCAAAATATGCAGTATTAACATATAATTCAAATATTTCATTTTTAGAATAATTTTTTTCTAAATCATAAGATGCAAAAAATTCGGCTATTTTTCTAAGAGCATTTTTTTCTTGAGAAAGACAAACATTTTTTGCAACTTGTTGAGTAATTGTGCTACCACCTTCTTTTAACTCTTTATCTCTTATATTAACAAAAAAAGCTCGTCCAATAGAAATAAAATCAACAGCTCCATGTTCATAAAATCTATGATCTTCAACTGCAATAACAGCATTTATATAATTTTTTGACAATTCATCAAATTTTGTAAAGTTTTTACCAGAAGTAATATCAGTTACTCTATTTACAAGACTTTTTTCATTCATAGATTTACAATAATAATTATATCCTAAAAACAATAATACACAAGATGATATTAATAATACAATTAAGACTAATAATATCATTTTAAATATAAATTTTTTCATACTATCACCATCTATATTATATAGCTTTTTACAAATTTGTAAATGACTATTTCGTCACATGTAAAAAATTCGTCAATAAATTAACTTGTTAATACAGTAAAATACTTATTTCCCTAGAATAATTTATAAAATGTTATAAAAATGTAAATAAAAAGTAAAAAAAGTAGAAAAAAGTAATCAAAAATTAATAATTTCTTAACAAAACACATAAAAATTCTTTCCGCAAGCACAAAAGATACATTTAAAAAAATCATACTAAATGGCTTATTTACAAGAAAAATAAAAAAAAGTAATATATAAATAGATTAATATTAAGTAAAAAGGTGAGGTTATTATGAACGAAAAGAAAAAGAATTTAAAAAACACGAAAGATTGTAAAGAAAAGTTATGGCAGAAATTTAGCAAAAAACACACAATAATTGCAAGTACAATAAGTGCAATGTTTTGTATATTGCTTTTAGTGTGTGGAATTACAACAAATAAAATTTCTAAACTTAATGCAATGGATCCAGAACTTAGAAGAGCAATGACATATGAGCAATTTGAAGAAGGAAGCGATAATGTAGAAGGGACTGAAGATGACATTAAATTTAGTGCCTTTTTCTTGCGTGACATTAATGGAGATGGATATGCAGAAAAAATTAAAGGAACATGTATAGGGACAGATTTTAGTGATACTTTGTATATGGAGCTTAGTGTTCAAGGAGAAGCATATTTAGAAGATGCTGTAATCGAAATTAATGGAACAAATTTTGATTTCTTAGGAAATATAGCAAAAGATGAACAGATAAAAGAAAATTATTTTAATTATACAAGTGAGATTAAATTTAATACCATAAGAAATGGAACTCAAAAATTATTACAAGGAGAAATAAATGAGAAATTAAAAGATATTAATGATTATTCAAAAAATGATAATAAAATAATATTAAAAGGTAAATATGTAAATAAAGATGGAACAAAAAAAGATATAAGAAAAGAGATAAATTTAACAGTAGATTGGTATGTAAGATATTTAGAAGCAAGAATAATAAATAATAATCAGGATAGAGATATAGAAACTGTAGTAAATAAAGATAAAAATACGATTGATTTAAAATTTTCAGTAGAGACAAGAGAAAGTGCTAATGGAAGATTTTATAAAAATCATAATATTAAAGCAACAATCCCACCACTTAATGGTTATAATCCAATAACTGTTTCTGCATATGGCGGAGAATATAATGCAGAAACAAGAGAATTAGAAATAAAAGAAACAAGTAATATAAAAAGTAAAAGTGATTATACTATAACAATATCATATCCAATAGAAGCATATGAATCAATTGGAACAGACACTATAGAAATATATGTACCAATAGAAACATATTACGAATGTGCGAATAATCCAAATGGAGAATTTAGAAATCCAGTGCAATCTAATGTTGCTACATCAACTGTAAGTGCAAGATATCGTAATTTCCCACCAAATGGAACATGGGCTAAATTTAATGCAAAAATAACATGTGATAGATACAATGTAATGGCAAAACGTAATATCATGAATGCATATAGTGGAACAGGTACAGAAATAAAAAATGATACATATGAAGTTACTTATGAAATGATTGCAGGAGAAGGTGGAGCGTCAAAAGGTGCTACAATGATGGAAACAGAGGAAGATAAATTTGTAAAAACAGATTCTAGTTTTGTAAGTATGGAAAACATATCAACAATTACAGGTGTAGAAATTTACAAATATGGGTTTATTAATAATGACGGTTGGATAAAAATATATGATAACGAAACAGGAAATTTAGTCAAAACATTTAATGCTAATGATAAAAATAATACTATAACATTTGATACTCCAATAAAGCATATTAGGATAGAAACTAGTGAGAATAGAAAGAATTCTAATATAAAAGTAGTACTTTACAAACAAATAGATAATGAATATATATTAAAACATTATACAAAAGAAGAAGTTGAAGAATTTGAATATATTAGAACATCAGGAAGTGGATATTTAGGAGGAGAGCATGTTAATACTGATACAAATACTATAGAATATAAAGAAGAATATTCAGATGCTTATGTAACATATAATTTAAATGGACAAGGTAGTGAAAAATTCTATGACATGGGAATACATGTGTCAGGTCCTTCAAAGAAAGATAATACATTAGAGTGGATAGATGGAAGCTTTTTATTAAAGCTACCAGAACAAATTGCAGCAGTGCAAGTACATGATTTACAGATAAATAATGATGATGTATCTATATTAAATTATGAGGTAATACAACAAGATGGTTGTAACTTTATAAAAATAATTACTAAAAATAATAGTGAAAGACAAACTAATAGACGAAACTATTCCATAAGATTTGATGTAGATATGACACCAAATTTGACAAGCGCATCTACAGGAGAAAT
>CAOPQH010000107.1 GCA_948505485.1 uncultured Clostridia bacterium | reverse complement strand
TAAATATATTTTCTTTTTTTCACTTTCTATATATAAACTATATTCTTTTTTATTTGTAATGTCAATATTAGTAATTTTATATTCTATTCCTACTTCTTTAACTGCTTGCATTATTTTAATTGAATTTTCTAATTTTTCTAAATCATCACTACATAATCTACTTCCCTCTGAAATTTCATCTTCTGAAGTAGAGTATCCTTTTAATATTGGAAAATCTGCTTTTTTATTAACTATTTCTAATATATATCCTTGATTATCTATATATGCATATCCATTTACAAATTGCAACATAAACATTTTTTGTTTTTCTTCTATTGTTATTTCAATAGTATCAGGTAATCTTCTTTTTATTGTTACATTATTTATATAAGTATTTCGTTTTATATTTTTTTCAATATTTGACTTAGAATTTTTAAATATATTGGTATCTTTACTTAATTCTGACAAACTTAATATTTGATCATATGTAACTTGATTGTTTCCTACAATATTAATATTTTTTATATTAAATATAGGTGTTGTTGTTAAAAATATCATTCCTCCTACTATTAATGCAATAATACTTGTCCACTTCGTTATAAAAATAGCAACTTTTTTCTTATTTATTTTTCTTTTTGGGTGTTTATTTTTATTAGCATTTTTAATATTTTTATTGTTCTTGCTTTTTTTATTTTTGGGGGCAGATTTTTTATCTGCCCTATTGTTGTTTATATATAATAGGTTTATCTCATCATCTTTAACTTTTTTAGCCATTTTATTCTCCTTCTTTATATATTATTTTCGCTCCTAAAGAATTTAACTTTTCATCAATTTTTTCATATCCTCTTAATACATATTTTATATTTTGTACTTCTGTAGTCCCTTTAGCTACTAATCCTGCTAATATCAATGCAGCGCCCCCTCTTAAATCTGTTGCCATAACTCTTGTTCCATAAATTTTTCTTGTTCCTTTAATTATTGCCGTTTTTCCTTCTGTTGTTATTTTAGCTCCCATTCTTGTAAGTTCTTGAATATATTTAAATCTATTTTCAAATATATTTTCTATTACAACAGATGTCCCTTTAGCTAATGCTAATGTAGATACTAAAATTGATTGCATATCTGTTGGAAATCCTGGATATGGCATAGTTTTAACATCTATAGATTTAAGCTTTTTAGGAGCTTCTAACACTATAGATTTCTTTTCTATTTCCATTTTACAGCCTGCTTCTTCTAATTTGTTTATTATTGGAATTATGTGATCTGGCATTACATTATCAATTTTTATTTTTCCTCCTGTTATAGCTCCTGCACATAAAAATGTTCCGGCTTCAATTCTATCTGGCATAATAGTATAACTTACATCTTTTAATTGGTTTACTCCTGTTATTTCTATTATATCTGTTCCTGCTCCTACTATTTTTGCTCCCATCCTATTTAAGAACTTTTGTAAATCTATTATTTCTGGTTCTCTAGCTGCATTTGTAATTACAGTTTTTCCCTCTGCTAAACATGATGCCAATATTATATTTTCAGTAGCTCCAACACTCGGAAAATCTAAATGTATTTTTGCACTTTCTATTTTATCACATTTGCAACTAATTTTTCCATAGTTTTCATTAATATTTATTCCTAATTTTTCAAAACCTTTTAAATGTAGCTCTATTGGTCTTGCTCCAATATCACATCCTCCTGTTTGTGATAGTTTGTGGGTACATGAATTTTAAGTGAAATGCTAGACCTCCATTTTCATAGAGTTCATTATACATTTCATCATTTAAATTATATTCTTGTTGTAGTGCCTTCGTTATTTCTTGTGGATCAAACACTACTATTTTATCAAATAGTCTTGATAATTCTTCTTTGGTTAGTCCATTTTTCTTAATGTCATCTATTGCTTTGAATATTAATTCTTCTTTGTCTTCTAGCTTATTTAATGTATTAAATTTGCTTTCTATTTCTTGCAACTTTTCTTTTTCATTTTTTATTTTCTTTTCTAATTCTTGTTTTTTATCTTTGTATATAAATTCAGGAATTAAGTCATTTAACTTATCTTCATATACCTGTTTAAATTGTTTTTCCCATTTTTCTAAAGTTTGTTTTGATTTATTTAATTCTTTTTCTAGTGTTACTTTATTAGTACTAATTGCTTTTACATTATCCATTACAAAACTTTTAAATTCTGGGTTACTCACTAAATTATCTATATAAGCATTTACAATTTGGTCTAAATATTCTATTCTAATTCTGTGTGGTTTACACCCATAATCTGGTCTTATATCTTTTATTGCACCTTCATTACTATATTTTTTACATAAGTAACTGTCTGGTCTTTTTCTTGTTCCACTTGTTCCTTTTCTTTTATACATAGGTATTCCACATCTTCCACAATATAAAAGCCCTGAATATAAATTATTTTCTACATCTACAAATTTAAAGCCATTGTTATATTTATCACTTTCTTTTTTTCTTTTCTTCCTTATTTTTCGTACTTTTTCAAATAGCTCTTTATCAACAATTGGCTCATGATGATTTTCTATAATAGTCCATTCTTCTTGTGATTTTACTCTTGTCTTTTTAGATTTAAAACTTACCTTTTCTGTATGCCCTCCTACATAATCACCTATATATCTTCTATCATCTAAAATTCTTACAATATGTTGTGCTTTCCAGTTTGCAGTTTGTTTTGCATTTGCAAACCCTCTGCTTTGAGATGGTGTAGGGATTCC
The DNA here is from genome assembly GCA_948505485.1 of uncultured Clostridia bacterium. GTDB lineage: Bacteria > Bacillota > Clostridia > TANB77 > CAG-508 > CAG-269. The sequence goes on along the minus strand of CAOPQH010000107.1, from coordinate 902 downwards.
CTTTTTATTTAAATGGGTTGCTATTTTTTGATAACCCCAATCTTTAGAATATAATTCAAATATCTCTTGTACTACTGGTGCTGTTTCTTCATTTATAACTAATTGTTTTCCCTCTTTGTTATATCCATATATTGCTTTAACGAGTAAGTCTCCTTCTTCAATTTTGTGTCTTAAATTTCTTCTTATATTTTTACTATCATCTCTTGCTCTTCTTTCATTAAACCATGCATATAATCCAAACATTTCCTCATTGTATTGCTCATCTTCAAATATTATTTCTACACCTTGCTCTTCTAGGTATTCTACAAATTCTAATGCTTCTCTTTGGTTTCTTCCAAGTCTTGCAGAGTTTTTGAAAACTATAACATCTATTTGCCTATCCTTTGCCCTTTCTTTTATATCATCAAATCTACTAAAGTCTGTTCCACTTTTGTCATCATCCATTATAATATCTACTATATTTGTATATCCATGACTTTTACAATATTTTACAAGTAAATCTCTTTGCGTTTCGATTCTTTCATAGTTTTCTCCATAGTCATCACGACTTTCTCTACAATATATTATTACTCTTTTTTCTTCGTTAGATTTTTTCATAGATTACCTCCATTTTTGTAATGTATCAATAACGCTTTGTCTTATTTAATGTTTTATTGTTGCTATTATACGTCAAAAGTTCTAAAATTTCAAGGCTTTGCTCAAAATTTTAGAACTTTTATTTTTGCTATTAACTTTTTATTTCTTTTCTTTTTTATTCGATATAACCTTCTTTTCAGTTTCTTCCTTTAACTGCTTTTCTTCAAGGTATTTATAATTTAATTTATTTTCTTTTGTTACAACTGATTCACCAAGATTTTTTTCAATATCATCTCTTGCAACTTTTGCAGCATGTCCACCCATTT
>CAOPQH010000106.1 GCA_948505485.1 uncultured Clostridia bacterium | reverse complement strand
TAAAAACAATACTTTTACAGTTATTGCAAATGTTATATTTTCCATAACTATTCTTTTCGTTTTCTTAGAAATTTTAATTGCATCTATTATTCTAATAGGATTATCTGTCATAAGTACTATATCTGATGTTTCAATAGCTATGTCTGATCCCTTTCCCATAGAAATTCCAATATCTGCAAGTGCTAGTACTGGACTATCATTTATACCATCACCTACATATACAACTTTTTCATGTGACTTTTTAATTTTTTCTAAAATATTTTTTGTTCTTTCAATTTCTCTTTTTTGACTTTCAACATTTTCCAAAAGTTCTGTGTCGTATGATGCTATTTCTGAAATCAAAAAATAGTTTGAAATAAAATCACCTAAATCTTTAGATTTTAGTACTACATCTAAATAATTTGTATCTCCTGCTTCATATGAAACAACAAGTCTCTGTTCTAATGTCTTTTCTAATTTTTCATACTCAAGTTCTACTTTTCTCAATTGCCCTGTTACTTCTTCTATGTTTTTTTGCATTTCTTCTATCTTTTGATTTAATTCTTCTAGTTCTTGTTCTGTTTTCATAATGGTTTCATCCAATTTTTGTACTTGCTGTAAATTGGTTGAAAGCTCATTTTGAACATTTTCTAAATTTTCATTTGCTTCATCTATTTGCCCTTGTATTTCTTGTGATCTTGATTGTAATTGATTTAAATCTTCGGCATATGAGAATATACATACACTACAAATTATTAATATTAACATTAAACATAATACTTTGCGCATGTCTATCTCCTTTTAAACTTTTAAATATTTTCTCATTGATATTCCACTTCCTAATGCTCCTATACCTATCCCTAAAGATAAATATATTACAATAATTAATGTGAACATATCTGAGAAGCTTACTAAACTTATATTTAATACTTGCATAAAATTTGATGTAACTAATCTTTGAGCTATAAAACTATATACTCCACCTATTAAAACAAGTGATATTATTCCTGCTAAAATTCCTATCATGATACCTTCGACCATAAATGGACATCTAATAAATCCATTTGTAGCACCTACATATTTCATAATAGATATTTCTTTTCTTCTTGCATGAACTGTAAGCTTTATTGTATTCGCAATAATAAATATTGATATTACAATTAATAAAATTAATATAATTCCTGTTATAATTCTTATACCATTTGCCAATTTTATTAATGTAGTTACTGTTTCATCTCTACTAGTTATTTTTTTGATATTTTGTATTTTTGATATTTGATCTTGTACATCTCTACTTAAATTAAGATCTGTAAGTGTAACTATGTATGATGCTGGAAAAATATTTTTTTCTTCGTATCCTTCTAGCAAATATTCTTTATCTTTGAATTTCTCTTTCATTTGATTTAAAGCATCTTCTTTAGATACAAATTCTATTTTATTAACTCCATTTAATGTTCTAATTTTATTTTCTACTTCTTTAACTTGTTCGTCAGTAGCATCATTATTTATATAAACTTGTATACCTTGTATAGATTCTATTTCTTTTACAAAATGATTTACATTTTCTCCTATTATAAAGAAAACTCCAAATATTATCATTGTTGCACACATAATCATTAATGAAGCAGCAGTAGACTTTTTGTTTTTAAATACATTTTTGAAGCCCTCTCCAATTAAATAATTAAATACATTATATCTCACAATCATACCCACCTTTACTATCATCTTTTACTATATCGCCTTTACTGATATGAATAACTCTTTTTTTCATTCTATCTACTATATCTTTGGCATGTGTTGCAACAACTACTGTTGTTCCTCTCATATTAATGTCATTTAATAATGTCATTATATCCCAAGCAGTATCTGGATCTAAGTTACCTGTTGGCTCATCAGCTATAAGCATTGAAGGATTATTAACTAAAGCTCTTGCTAATGCCACTCTTTGTTGTTCTCCTCCTGATAACTCATGTGGATACATTTTTGCCTTTTCACTTAATCCAACTAAAGATAATACCATTGGTACTTGTCTCCTTATATGCCTTGGCGTTGCTTTAACAATGTACATAGCAAAAGCTACATTATCATATACAGTTTTGTCAGGTAATAATCTAAAGTCTTGGAAAACTACACCCATACTTCTTCTTAAATAAGGTACTCTATTTTGTTTTAAAAAAGTAGTATCTTTTCCATTTATTATAATATTTCCAGATGTTGGCTCTTCTTCTTTTAATATTAGTTTAATTAATGTTGATTTTCCACTTCCTGATGAACCAACTAAAAAAGCAAATTCACCTTTATCTATTATAAAATTAGCATTCTTAACTGCTTTTGTTCCTGTATCATAGGTTTTATTAACATTTCTAAATTCTATCATTTTTATGTTACTCCTTACTTTGTAAACACAATAATATTATTCTACCTTATCATAACAATAATGTACATTTTTTGCAATACTTTATAGTAAAAAAATGTTAGAAAATGTTGCTAATTTTACAAAATATATTTTACTCTTTGACTTTTCGTAAATTTGTGTACAATGTATTTTATATATTAGAAAGTCAATATGACTTATATATAAAAATAAGTTCTAATATGTATTTATTAACATATTAGAACTTATTTATTAGTCATCTTATTTTTACACTACACACTTTTATACATTCTTTTGCCCGTTAGTATATTTAATAATTTCCAATTTATAAAATCATTAAAAATTCTTTTTTAAAATACTTTTTATTTGCAAAATCTATGTTTCCCAATTGTAACAGTCATAGGTCTTGACCAAATCCATTTATTTGTTGCTGTAGCAGGATTAAAATAATAAATTGCGCCATAACTTGGATCCCATCCATTTAATGCATCTTGAGCTGCTTTTTTTGCTGTACTATCAGGAGTTAAATTAATCTGTCCATCACTAACAGCATCAAATGCCCCTGATTGATAAATTACTCCAGAAATACTATTTGGAAATGAACTACTCTTTACTCTATTCATAACAACAGCACCAACAGCTACTTGGCCAGTATATGGTTCTCCTCTAGCTTCCCCATATATTGCCCTACTCAACAAATTCAAATTAGAAGAACTACTTGATGAACCCCCGCTAGAACTACTTGTATATATTCCCATAGCCCTTAAAGTATTAGGACCTGCAATACCATCTACTGCTAATCCATTTTTCCTTTGAAAATACTTAACCGCTTCCAATGTCTGTTTTCCATATATACCATCAATATTACCCTTATAATATCCCCATCTCTTTAATTTAGTCTGAATTTGAGTCACTTCACTTCCCCTTGAGCCATATTTAGACAAAGCCTCAACCTCATCATTTTTATTTAATAATATAACAGTAAATACAATTACAATAAAAACAAGTAATCCCATTATAAACCATTTATTATTTAATTTTCTAAACATAAAACCACCTTTAAATAAAATTTATCTTATTTTATCCAAAAATGGTTATAATATACTAAAAAATTTTTAAATTGTAGAGAAGTCATTCGTGTCAATAGCGTTTTTAAAAATTGTAGAGAAGCCATGCGTGTGTATAGCACTTTTCGTTTGAGCCCGCCGAAAACGAAAACGTCCTATACACAGTTAGCTTGGCGGCTATAAAATATTATAACCTAAAATATAGCAAAGCCGTTGAAGCTCGGGCGATTG
>CAOPQH010000105.1 GCA_948505485.1 uncultured Clostridia bacterium | reverse complement strand
AGATGCTTGAATAAGGAAAGGATAAAAAATGATTCAATCATATCAAAAAATATTAGAAATGGAATCTGTTGTATCATTGAAGTTAGAACAAGATAGAAAATCATTAGACAAAATAAGAAAAATCTTATATCAAGAGAAAAATTTTATAATAGATAGATTAATAATTTATTTAAAAAGAGAACTAGATATTGATTATTATAAATATAAAATAGTTGACATAGATAGTAATGTAGTTGATATAATCGTAAAAAAAGATAGTAAAATCTTTAATGAAAATATAGAAGGTAAAGAATTTTTAAATTTTAATGCTGAAGAATTAATTGATAGAAGAATGTTTGATAATAAAGATGAAATTATTATAACAGACTTAAACTTTGATAATGATTTACTTAATTTAGGTTATTTATGTGATTCTTTAAGTTATAATTTTTTATCATATTCAGATACAATAAAGGACAAGCTTTCTACATTTGTTAATTATGTTATAAATAAAAGTATTTATAAAAAGTAAAAACATAAGATGAAAAATAAGTAAAAAAATAAAAAATTGGAGGTGAAAAAGGCAAATAAATTATGTTGAGTAATAGAAATTGGGAACATAGAATGGGACCTAAAATAACTATGGAAAATGCAGAAAAATTATTAGGAATTAAAAAATAAAAATTGGAGGTAAAAGAAATGGAAGAAAAAGATTTTAAAAAAGTTGACAATATCACAGAATATGTGAGAGAAGGAATTAAATCAGGAAGATTAACTGTAGATAAAGTTGAAAAATTTGCTAGAGTACATGCAAGACAAGGTACTTTAGGTGAAGAAGTGATTACAAAAATGGCTAATGGATTAGAAGAAACAAAAAATACTGTAAAGGCAGATGAGAAAACAGGTAATCCAGGCTGGATTGTAACTAATCCAGATGGAGAAGAGTACATAGTTGATGATTCTGTATTCCAAAAAAAATATGAAATTGATCCTGAAAATGCAGAACAATATAAACCAAAAGGAGGTCCAGTATTATCGGCAACAGTTGATGAAGATATAGAATTTAATGCTCCTTGGGGAGAACCAATGAAAATAGAAGCAGGAGGGTCTTTAATATTAAGTGGACCAGAAGATATTTATGGAATACAAAAATCAGAATTTGAAAATACTTATGCGAGTACAGAAAGAAATAAGTTTGAAACATTAAGAGAGGCAAAAATTCTTTTAGAAATGCTTAACGTAATTGACATTGCTAAGTTAGGTGCAGAAATTGGAATGGAGCCTAAAGAACAAACATTGCCTAACGGAAAAGTAGTAAAATCTTTAGTATGGGATCAAGAAAATTTATTAAAGGCTGTTAATGCCGTAAGATATTTATCAGAAGAAGGAAAACCAGTTGAGATAACAGGTGCTGCACCAGCATGGTTAGTATCTGCATTAACACATACTGTTCACCCTTGTCCAGTTGGTATATATATGCCACAAATAGGTAAAGATGTTGACATTCCACAATTAGCTCATGGAGAAGCTAATGCAGAAGGAGAAGTTGCATTTAAAAGTACAGATAAAGGAGATGCTGTTTTAGTTGAATATAATATGGATTTACCTGAAGGAATTACAACATATGATGAAAATAATTTATCAAAAGTTGTAGTACCAGAAATCGCTCAAGGAAAAGAAGTTTACCTTTCAGGTAGAGGACCAAACTATCTAACAGTTGCAATTGCAGAAGCTTATGCTCATACAAATAGCAGTGTATCATTATTTCAACCAGGTGTAGGATATACATGTTCGATTACTCATTCAAGAAGTAAAAGATTAGGAGATTTAACTAAAGATCCACTAGGAAAAGAAGAAGTTAAAGAACAATTAGCAGCACCAAAAGAAGCTCCAACACAAGAACAATCTCAAGATAGAGCAGTTGAATCAAAAGAAGGACCATCAATAGACTAATATAAAATATATAGGCATACTTTTAAGGTATGTCTATTTTTTTACTAAGTTTATTATCAAGAATTTAACTAATATAAATAAAAAGAAAAAATCAACATTTTTACGTAAATTTTGTATTTTGATTAGATGCTCGTTAGATATAACAGATAATTTACTATTAATATCAAACATAAACTTTTGTTTGCAAATATAGCTCTCGCTATCATCTCTTTTAGTTTAATTATAATATTAGTTATAATTACATATAAAGAGAATCACTTCTCTGCTAGCCATTAGAGAAGCGATTCTTTAATTCATTTTTTAATGGTACCACATTTTGTGGCTCCTTATTTTCTATATTTTTATTATACTTAAAATATAGGAAAAAGTCAAATAATTTGCGAAAATTTTGAAAATTATTTTTATAAGTTAATATGAGAAAGAAATTTTTATTTAAATTTATTTCATAGATTGGTTATCATTATAATTATATCCGTACTTGTGTATCTTGTGCACTATTAAATAGTATTGATTTAATAGCTCTAAAAATAAGAATTAATTTATTAGGAGCTTTTTGCTCTATAACTGCAGTCTCTATTCCACCATTTTCAATTACATTATATTTATGATCAAGAGCTGCCATTTTTTCTATGTAATAGTTATTAAAGAAAACATAGTCATCAGATATTCCAATAAATTTCTGAAAATTATAAAGTTCTTTCCTGTAATCTTCGATTTGTTCTATTGTAGAGATTTTATTAAATTCTCTATCAAAATAGCTAGATATTATTAAGTTTTGAGTTCTCATAAAAGTTACAGCAATTTTATTTTTTAAAGTATTAATTTTATTAACTAAATGATCAACTTTTTTATTTCTATCTTCTATAGTTTGAATTTTATTATTAATTTTTATTATTGCTTCTTCTGCATTTATAATATCATCTATAGCATTTTCTATTGCTATAAAAGTTTCTTTTGAAGTTGCTTGTATAAATTTATTTTTAAATGAATCTGTAGCAAACAAAGCACTTTCATAAAGAGCGTATTCTCCTGTAATATAAGCCATTTGCTTTGCCAAAGTACATTCTAAAGGATAGCAGTTTGGACTATCTGTAACAAAATTAATTCCAAAATACTTTACATCTTCTTTTTCTGTTCCCATAGCCTTAGATGTCATAAGTTGAACAGCTGCTTCATTTAATCCCATGCCATATATTTTAAATTCAGTCAAATCACATAATCCCATTTTTAAAAGATGATTTTTATTATCTTTAACCTCTTGAAGATGATGAATACATTCATGTACTGCAAATTCTTCTAAATCTTCAAAAGATAAATTTGCATTAAAATATATAGATGAATTTTTATAAAAATAGTTTGCCTCAGCCATACCATCTGGTATTTTAGCTTTATACATATTAATCTTTGACAATCTACTAAACAACTCGTTTGATTTTAAGTTGAATTCAGGAAAAGCGGAAACTAATTTATTTGCAATACAATTAGCTATAGAATTAACTTCTATAGTGTTTAATTTACTAACAACTTCTATTCCATCTTTTCTTAAATCTGATTCAATGCTCATAATATTCTCCTCTTATTAGCCAATATACTAGCTAATAACATTATACAACAAAATTTGTCAAATTATGTTTCAATATGATTAAATCTATATTACAATTATATGACATTTCAATTAATTTAAAACTAGAAATTATATTATATTTTTTATATATTAGGAAAGTCATACTGACTTTCTAATATATAAAAACAATTGTACA
>CAOPQH010000104.1 GCA_948505485.1 uncultured Clostridia bacterium | reverse complement strand
TTCTAAGTGTTAGGTTATCTTTATTCTTTTTTAAAGTTTCATCTTCTTTTTCAAAATCTGAGAGTAAAGTTACAAAATCATTTTCAGATAATATCCCTTTTACTTTATCTGTATATAGACTTTTAATACAGTTCCTATTTTCTAAAAGTTTTTTATCGATATCTGCTATTTGAGTTTCATATTGTGAAATTATGATATTTTTTCTTTCACTTTTTTTTGCAGCATCTATAAGTTCATTCTCTAAATTTTTATTTATATATTGACTACATACTCTTTTAATATTTTCGATTAAAAGCTTTTCTAAAATATCTATCTTATTTGAATGTCTTGTACAATGTCTATATTGTTTAGAATGTGTATAACATATAGTTGTATATCTATATTCACCATATTTTTTATATGCATAATTTGAATAAGTCAGATATAATTTAGCTCCACATTCAGCACAGTATAGTAGTCCTTTAAATAGATAATCGTGTTTTGTTCCTTTAAAAGAAGCATTTCCACTAATAATTTCTTGAACTCTATAAAAAGTATCTTTGTCTATTATTGGTTCGTGAGTATTTTCACATATAATACGATCTTCTTTTGGAACTGTAATTCTTACCTTAGATTTGTAATTAATATTTCTTCTTTTAAATTGTTCTAAGTTTCCAATGTATACTTGATTTTTAAGCATTCTACTAATTGTAGTTTGTTTCCAACAGTTATATAACTTAGTTTTTCTAGTTTTTCCAATATCTCTTGAAGCACCTGGAACTGGAACACCTTCATCTGTTAAAATTTGTGAAATTTTAGTAAGTCCATTACCTTCAAGATATAAGCTAAATACTCTCCTTACAATATTTGCCTCGGCTTCATTTATTATTAATTGATATTTGTTTTCTGGATTTTTCATATATCCATAAGGTGCGGTAGTTGCAAGAAAATTACCTGCTGTTTTTCTCTCTTTTAAAGCACTTTTAATTTTTTTAGAAATATCTTTTACATACATATCGTTAATAATACTTTTAAATGGTGCTATATCATTCATTCCTGCATCTTCCATTGTGTCAATATTATCTAGTATTGCAATATATCTGATATTGTTTTCTGGAAAGAATTTTTGAACATAATAACCTGTATCAATATAGTCCCTTCCAAGTCTAGATAAATCTTTTGTAATTACTGTATCTACCTTTTTTAGCTTTAAATCTTTTAAAAGTTTTTGAAAGCCTGGTCTATTAAAATTTGTACCTGTGAATCCATCATCTACATATTCGTCTACAATTACAAAGTCCTCATTTTCTTGTACAAATCTAGTAAGGATTGCTCTTTGATTAGTAATACTAGAACTTTCTTCTTTATCTCCATCCTCTCTTGATAACCTAATATAAAGTGCAACTTTATACAATTTGCTATTTTTTTGATTATTTAGTGGCATAATATTATTATACAATTTTACATCTCCTTCTAAATAATCACCCATAAATATTATACAATATTTTTATTCAAATTTAAAGCCTTACATAATAATTATGAATGATTGGTAATATTTTCTAGTTCGCTTAAAAAAGTCTTTTTAAGCACTTCGTTTACATCTATATCTGAATCTTCTTTAAATACAAAATTTATTTTATATACACTTTCATCTGAAGGTGCTTGTTTGTCTTTGCTTTTTCTTCCCATAAGTTACCTCCTAATTTGTAAATAGTATTTACACCGACTTGTGATTTAATACTGATGAATTTTAGTAAGTTTTGTCTAAATAAGTACTTACATAGTTTTCAATGTACAATAATCCAATTGAATTAAATACATATACGAAAATTTTATATAAATTGTCCCGATTATTTAAAATATTCCGAGAAAATTAAAAAAAATATTATTTTTCGGAATAAAATGAATAGTAATATTGAAAAAATGTAAATAAATTTCAAAAGTGGTGCTGAAAAAATGTATTTTTACAAAAAAAGTGATATCAAAAAAATGTAAAAAGCATTGACAATTAAGTTTAATAATAATAAAATAGATATAGGTGATATAGATGAAAAGAAAGTTTTATAGTGTGTTAATGGATTGGAAAAGAAAAAATATAAACACTCCATTAATGGTAGTAGGAGCAAGACAGATTGGAAAAACATATATAATCAACGAATTTTGCAAAAATGAATTTGAAGATTATATTTATATAAATTTAATGGAAAAGCAAAGCATAGTAAAAATTTTTGAGGAAGATTCGGATTTTGACTTAAAACTTAGAAAATTAGAATTAGAATTAAATAGAAAGATAATACCAGAAAAGACAATAATTTTTATTGATGAAATTCAAGAATCAGAAAAAGCTATTAGTACATTAAAAGCATTTTGTGAAAATAAATTACATTATAGAATTATTTGTGCAGGTAGCTTATTAGGAGTAAAAATAAAAAGATTTAAATCTTCTTTTCCTGTTGGAAAAGTACAAATTGAGTTTATGCATCCAATGGATTTTGAAGAGTTTTTAATAGCTTTAGATAAACAAATGTGGGTTGATGAAATAAAAAGGTGCTATGACAATTTAGAAGAAATCAGTATACATGATAAGTTAATAGATATATATAGATCATATTTATGTGTTGGTGGTATGCCAGCAGCAGTTTTAGATTATAAGAATGTAAACGAAGATATATTATTGTGGAATAAAAATATATTAAAAAATATAATTTTATCCTATTTAGCAGATATGAACAAGTATACATTAAACAACAGTGAATCTATAAAAATAGAAAAGGTGTATAATGCAATCCCAGGCTCTCTTGCAAAGGAAAATAAAAAATTTAAATATGTTGATATAGAAAAAGGAGCAAATAAAAGGGGATTTGAGAGTGCCATTGATTGGCTAGAATCAAGTGAAATGGTATATAAATGTAAAAGAATTAATAAAGTTGAACCACCATTAAAAGTATATGCATCAGATGATACTTTTAAGTTATATTTAAGTGATGTAGGAATATTAACATCTGTATTAGAAATAGAATTTTCAGAAATATTATTAAATTCAAATTTTATGTTCAAAGGTGCTATTGTAGAAAATTATGTAGCTCAAGCATTTACAATGAATAATATATCTTTATATTATTGGAATTCATCAAATAAAGCAGAAGTAGATTTCTTATTATATAATAAAGATGGAATTATACCAATTGAAGTAAAAGCTGGAGATAATACTCAGTCAAAAAGCTTAAATATATATAAAGAAAAGTATAATCCAAAATATTGTATTAGAATATCAGCTAAAAATTTTGGATTTGCAAATGGTATAAAATCAATACCTTTATATGCAACATTTTGTATAAAATAATGGTGATTAAGAGTACAAATAGTAATTTTTTGTTTAGATTGGAGAAAGAAAATATGAAAGAATCAAAAGTCATAACATTTATAGGAGGATTTTATATATTTGGAGGAATTATTGTATTGTTGTCATTAATATTTAATGGTAGTGGACTTAATATGATATTTGGTTTACCCAATATTCCAGATTATATTGTAAAATTATTAGTAGGTATTATATATATACCATTAGGCTATTTGTATATAAATAGGATAAAAAATTCAAACTGGATAGTATTAGCATTGGCTATTATATTCTTTTGCATTAGTGCTTCTTTGACAACAGAATTTAATGCACAACCATTTATAGGAAACTTGATATATTCTTTGTTTGTTATAATTGCAACCATTGTGAGAAGAAAAGAGTTTATAAATAGTTTGAATACAATAATGAAAAAATAATAGGTAACTATAAAATTACAATGTGAAAGTGAGATGAGAATATGAATAATGAAATTAAAAAAGTTATTGAGAAATTTA
>CAOPQH010000103.1 GCA_948505485.1 uncultured Clostridia bacterium | reverse complement strand
TTATAAGGAGGCAAACATGAAGAAAATAGGTGTAATATTTGGAGGAATGTCAACAGAAAATGAAGTTTCTGTACAATCTGCAAAATCAGTCTTAAACAATTTAGACAAGCAAAAATATGAAATATATTCAATATTTATTAGTAAAGAAGGCAAATGGTACGAATATGATGAAATGACAGAAATAACAAATATACTCCAATATTTAAAAAAACTAGATGTATTATTTCCAGTTTTACATGGATTATATGGAGAAGATGGAACAATACAAGGAATGTTCGAAATGCTTAAAATTCCATATGTAGGATGTAAAGTATTAGCTTCAGCTGTTGGTATGGATAAAGCATATACAAAAATAATTTTTGAAAATGCAAAAATTAATCAAGCAAAATATATGTATTTAAAAAACTATAAAGAGAATGAATATATATATGTTGATAAAAAATTAAATGAAACAAAAATAACACTGGAAGAATTGTTAAAAGAAGTAAATAAAAACCTAAAATATCCAGTATTTATAAAACCATCAAATTCAGGATCATCTGTGGGAATAAACAAAGCAGAAGATGACGAAGGATTAACACAAGCATTAAAAATTGCAAGCAAATATGATAGTAAAATACTAATAGAAGAAGGGGTTATAGGTAAAGAAGTAGAATGTGCAGTAATAGGAAATAGTAAAATTGGAGTAGAAGCATCAAGAGTAGGAGAAATTTTATCAGCAGAAGATTTTTATACATATGATGCAAAATACAAAAATAAGGAATCAAAAACGAATATTCCTGCAAGTATTAGTAAAGAGCAAATGAAAGAAATACAAAAGTTATCTATAAAAGCATTCAAAGCTATAGATGGAAATGGTCTATCAAGAGTAGATTTCTTTATAGAAGAATCAACAGGAAAAATTTATATAAATGAAATTAACACAATGCCAGGATTTACCAATATAAGTATGTATCCAAAACTAATGGAAGATTTCGGATATGATTATAGCAAACTTTTAGATAAATTAGTTGAAATTTCTTAAAAAAAGTGTAATATAATTATATATTGTCAGCAAATTGTAAATCTTAAAAATTCAATAAAAAATTATAAATTAAAATTAAACCAAAATTAATTAAAAAAATAAAGTATATATTTATATGCTTTATTTTTTTACATATGATATTTATTAAAACTTTTTTCTTTTAGCAAAGGTCTAGTCAAAAAAAAATTTATGGTATATAATTATAAAAAATAAAATAAAGGTGGTAAGTATGTCAGTAATAATTGATGGAAAAGAATTAGCAAAAAAGATAAGAGAAGATTTAGCAAAAGAAGTTGTAGAAATTAAGAAAAATGGTATAAATCCTAAACTTGCAGTAATTATGGTAGGAGATGATAAAGCATCTAAAGTTTATGTCAAAAATAAATCCAAAGCATGTGAAGAAGTTGGAATAGAATATGAAGAATATCTATTAAAAGATAATATAGAAATGGAAGAACTATTAAAAATTATAGATAAATTAAATAATGACAAAACTGTGCATGGTATATTATTACAAAGTCCTATTCCTAAACATTTAAATATAAAAGAGGCGTTTAATAGAATTGATTACAAAAAAGATGTAGATGGGTTTCATCCAATAAATGTTGGAAAATTAACAATAGGAGAAGATGCATTTATATCATGTACACCTTTTGGAGTAATTAAAATGTTGGAGCACTATAATATTCCTACAGAAGGAAAGAATGCTGTAATAATAGGTAGAAGCAATATTGTAGGAAAACCTTTAATTCAATGCTTATTAAACAAAAACGCTACAGTAACAATTTGCCATTCTAAAACAAAAAACATAGAAGAAATCACAAAAAAAGCAGATATTTTAATTGCTGCTATAGGAGTTCCAAAATTTGTAAAAGAAAATATGGTAAAAGAAGGGGCAGTAGTAATAGATGTAGGAATAAATAGAAACGAAGAAGGTAAATTAGTAGGAGATACTGATTTTGATAATATTAAAGATAAAGCTTCATATATAACTCCTGTGCCTGGAGGGGTTGGACCTATGACAATTGCAATGCTTATGAATAATGTGGTTAAAGCTTCTAAAAATTTAAAAAGATAAATATATTAAATTATTATGTAAAAACTATTGCTAAAAAATATATATTTATGATATAAAATAAAGAGTAGCAAAAGATGAATTTTTTAAATTACTAAGGAGGAAATATAATGTATATATTTAATAAGATTACAGTAAATCCGCAATTACCAAAAAGGATTGAAAAATTATCAGAAATAGCCAATAATTTATGGTGGTCTTGGAATACAGAGTTTTTAAGACTTTTCAAAAAAATAGATTTAGATCTTTGGGAAACAGTAGATAAAAATCCTGTCAAATTTTTAAAGCTTGTATCACAAGAAAGAATAGAAAAAATTGTTCAAGATAATACTTTTTTGAAAGAATATGATAAAATTGCAGAAAATTTTGACAATTATATGAATAGTAAAAATACATGGTTTTCTCAAAATTATTCAGAAAATAAAAATGATTTAATAGCATATTTTTCAGCAGAATATGGTTTAGACCAAACAATTCCTATTTACTCAGGTGGATTAGGAATTCTTTCTGGTGATCATTTAAAATCAGCAAGTGATTTAGGAATACCGCTTGTTGCTGTTGGTTTGCTATATAAAAATGGATATTTTCATCAAAAAATAAACGGATATGGTATACAAGAATCAGAATATCATAATATAGATTTAGATAACTTGCCTATAAAACCAGTAAAAGATGATAAAGGAGAAGATTTAACTATATACGTTAAATTTCCTAAAAGAAGACTTTATTTAAAGGTATGGCAAATAAATGTTGGAAGAATAAAATTGTATTTATTAGATTCAGATATAGACAAAAACAATGAAGAAGATAAAGATGTTACATTAAAATTATATGGTGGAGACCAAGAAATGAGAATAAGACAAGAAATAGTTCTTGGTATGGCAGGAGTAAGACTTTTAAAAACTTTAGGTTTAACTCCAACAGTTTATCACATGAATGAAGGACATTCAGCATTTTTAACGTTAGAAATAATAAAAGATATTATACAAGAAAAACAAGTGTCATTTGAAGTGGCACAAGAAATTGCAAGTTCAAAAACAGTATTTACAACACACACACCAGTACCTGCTGGAAATGATATTTTTCCTAATGAATTAGTAGAAAAATATTTCAAAGATTTTTGGCCAAGACTTGGAATAAGTAAAGAAGAATTCTTAAAACTAGGAATGAAACCATGTAATGAATTAGAAACTAAATTTAACATGGGAATACTTGCATTAAAAATAGCAGGCAAGAAAAACGGTGTAAGTAAATTACATGGAGCCGTTTCAAGAGAATTGTTTGGTGAAGTTTGGCCTAATATAGCTGCAAACGAATCTCCAATAACTCATATTACGAATGGTATACATACATGTTCATGGCTTGCCCCAAATTTAAAAGAATTGTATAACAAATACTTAATACCTTACTGGCAAGATAATATGCATCAAGATTATGTTTGGGAAAAAATAAAAAATATACCAGATAAAAAATTATGGGAAGCACATCAAGAAAGAAAAGAAAAATTATTACAAGTAGTAAAAGAAAATACTAAAACTAGATTAAGAAGATCAGGGGTAAGTTATGATGAGATAAGAGATATAACATCACAATTAAATCCTAATGCATTAACAATTGGATTTGCAAGAAGATTTGCAACATATAAAAGAGCTACATTAATATTTAAAGACTTAGAAAGAATAACACAAATATTAAATGATGAACAAAGACCAGTTCAATTGATATTTGCAGGTAAAGCACACCCAGCAGATAAAGAAGGGCAAGATTTAATAAAATACATACACGAAATTGCAATGATGCCACAATTTAAAGGTAAAATATTTGT
>CAOPQH010000102.1 GCA_948505485.1 uncultured Clostridia bacterium | reverse complement strand
GAATGTTAGTCGGTAAAAAATACCTGACTCATTCGACGCAAAATGAGATTTTGCTCATCTCTTAATACTTCGCTTTGCTAGTATTAAGATTTTTAAATTTAAGGAAGGTGGTTTATACGGATATAAAAAAACAAATTGAAAGATTTAATAAAGATGAAATTGAAAAGGTCTTTAATAAATATACAGCGATTTATAAAGGCAAAATGTCTTTAGAAAAAAATAAAAAATATATTTTTACAATAAAAAAATTTGAAGTATTTTTTAGATTATATATTGATGAGAATATACAAGTATATATTAGAACTAATACTTTAAATAGTCATGAAATAAGCAATTATGAATTTGTTAATTTTAAAGAGTTACAGATTGATAATATAACTGAATATAAGAAAACTGTTAGACTATTTTTCAAAAATATAATTAAGGAAGTAGATAATACTCTTTTCTGCCCTGAACATCATAAAGAGATGATTCCAGATAATGCAACAAAAGAAGAAACAGACAAAGGCTGGTATAGCATTTACGAACAAAGATTATTAACAGAATTAAATTATAACAAATTAGAAGAATTTATGGAGTGGATTAATAAAATTAGTGATAAACAATATATTGCTCAACAAAAGAAAGTTTAATTAGAGGCAGAATATGAATACTGATACAGAAAAAGAGTTAGAAAGAATCTTCATGTCTTATAATAGAGCATTAGAAAATTTAAAACTACTGAATATTAAAACTAAAACTAACAAAGAAATAAACATTAGAGATTTATCAAATGCAGTAGATATTATGCACAAGAATCATCCTACCTGTAGATGGAAATGTCAGAATCCAGATAGTAAAAAACACTACATTTTAACAGAAGGATTTTACTGGTTATTAGATGTGTATTATCAACAAGAAAAACCTTTAGTAGATGCAGATATAGAATTTTTTATAACAAGAATTGAGTTATATAAAGAATTGTTAAATGTACCTAATAAAGACTTTTTTTTAGATAATATGTATGTAAGTGAATTAGACAATTATTTCAATAGGAAACATGAAACAATAAGAAAAGCAATTTTAAAAATGATAAAAGTAAATAAGGATTATAGGTTTATTGATACTGGAAATTATAAGATTTCTAACAAAGGTATTGAATGGTTATGTAAAAACTGTTTTAAACATAAGTATTTAGAGTTATTGGAAAATTATAAAATGGAACTAACTGATCTATATATTAAAGCAGGTTATCCATACGATATATTTTTATTTAAAAAATAAATTTTAAACGATAAAAGAAGTGAGAATTATTTTTACTTCTTATTTTTATGCAAAAGGGAGGAAAATAATATGAAATTTAATTCAAAAAATAGGACAACTAGAATTATGGTGTGGGTTTCAGATGAAGAAAAAACACTACTTGAAACAAAAGCAGACTATTATAATTACAAAAGTTCTGCTGCATATATTCGTGATGCTTGTATTTATGAAAAAGTTACTAAAGTTGACTTAAAAAATTCAGATAAAGTATGCGAGGCTTATTCTAATTATGCTAAAGAAATAAAAAAAATTACAAAAGAGTTAAAAAACTTAATTAAATATAATGCTATTTTAGATGATATATCTAAGCAAACAATAAGATCTCTAATGCTTAATGTTATTAAAAATCAGAATGAAATGTATAAATTAATTAATGATAAGTTGGATTTTTATGTGTGGCAAGAAATAAATCGAAAAAAACAAATGGAGGAACAATAATGCCTTATACAAAGAGGATGCCTCATTATGGTTCGCCAAAAGAATTAATTTCATATATTTTAGATAAAAAACATGATGGAGAAAAAGTAGCTGCTAAATCCTCTATAAATTGCAAGGAAGATTTTGCATTACTAGATTTTATAACAACACAAAAAGATTTTGAAATGAAGGGAAACAGAGTAGCATATCATATTATACAAAGTTTTTCGCCAAATGATAATATAACACCAGAACAAGCTAATGAGATTGGAAAAAGACTTTGCAAAGAATTATATCCAGATTTTCAATGTCTAATTTGTACTCATGTTGATAAAGGGCATATTCATAATCACATAGCCATAAATTCTATAAGTTTGAAGGGAAAAAAATTAGATGATAGACTTGCAAATCCAAAAGAGGGCCTTTATGGATTAAGTGATGCTAGTGATAAAATTGCAAGTGAATATGGTTGTTATATTTTACCTAAGAGAACTTTTAGTAAAACAAAAAATGAAAACTATTATCATCAGTATAAAGAGCAAAGTTGGAAACAAAAAATAAAAGAAGATGTTGAAGATCTGATTATAAAATGTAGCAATATAGATGAAATGTTAGAAGAATTGTCTATACTAGGTTATGAAATTAAAAGAGGAAAACATATTGCAGTAAAAATTACAGGGATGCAAAAATATGCAAGGTTATCCACTATTGATGAAAGATATAGTGAACAAAATCTAAATAATTATTATAAATACCAAAATAATATTATATTAGCTGGAATAAGGGTTTCTCAAAATAAGTTCAATAGTGAATTGTTTAATAAAGCAAAAGAATCAAAAATAGCATTAGAAAAAAGTATGTTATCTACAGAAGGAAAAATATATAATGAATATCAGAAAACAAGGTATCAAGAAGTAAAGAGATATTATCAATTAAAACAACAATTAGAATACTTAGATAAATATAATATAAAATCTTTTGATGATATAGAAAGCCAAATAAATAATAAAAGAACTGAAATAAAATCTTTAAATAAAATATTAAAAAAGAATAAAAAAGATTTTGATGAAATAATTGAAAAAACTAACAAGGCACAAGATTATATTAAATTATTTAAAGAGTACCAATACATGACATCATATAAAGAAATGCACCCAGACTATGTTTTACCTGTAGAGGCAGAAATCTTTTTAAATTTACAAAAAGAATTAAATATAAATTCTGTAAATGAGGCAAAACAAATTATAATAGATTCAAAATCAGATAGAATTGAAATTAATAAAATAAAACAAGAAGTATTAAATTTACAAAGTGAGCTTAACCACTTAGATACCATCAAAGAAGAAAAATTATCTAGTAGTAATCTTTTTATACACAATATAAAATTTGGTGGAAATCATATTGATTATAAAAATTCTAATGATGAGTGTTTTTGTGTTAATTTGCCTTATACAAAAGAAAAAATATATATTCCTAAAAAATATACTGCTTTTAATGAAAAGTATCAGTATTATACTATGTATTTAGTAGATGATAAGGAATATAAAATTTATGATAAAGATAATAAATTAATTGGAAATATAACTGGCACAGAATTAGAAAAATATGTGTTAGATAAAAAGAAAGAAATTGACAAACTGTATAGTCAATTTTAAATAGTCTTATTTGACCTCAAATTCGATTTTGAGGTCTTTTTTTCATGCAAAGGAGGAATTATATATAAGTGATAAAATTATTTAGTTTATTTAGTGGTATTCGGTGCTTTTGAAAAAGCATTGGATAGACTAAAAATACCTTATGAATTAGTGGGCTTTTCAGAGATAGATAAATTTGCAATAAAAAGTTATTGTGCAATTCATAATGTTCCAGAAAGTAAGAACTATGGTGATGTATCAAAAATAGATGTAGATACCCTACCAAATTTTGATTTACTAAGTTGGGGATTTCCTTGTCAAGATATTAGTATTGCTCGGAAAAATGCAAGGAATAAAAGAAGGAAAGACACGAAGTGGATTGTACTACGAAGGATATAGAATTTTAAAAGCGAAAAGACCACAATATAGTATTATTGAAAATGTAAAAAATCTCACAAGCAAGAGATTTAAAAGTCAATTTGACTCTATATTGAAAGATTTATCAGACTTAGGATATACAAGTTATTGGAAAGTATTGAATAGTAAAGATTATCGGTATCCCACAAAATCGTGAACGAGTTTTTATTATATCTATTCGCAATGATATAGCAAAAAGTGGATTCTGTTTTCCACAAAAAGTGCCTTTAATGTGGAAACTTAAAGATTTTTT
>CAOPQH010000101.1 GCA_948505485.1 uncultured Clostridia bacterium | reverse complement strand
TCGGAATTATGTCAATATATTTGTGTTACATTATTAAATTTCTCTATAAAGTGAAAGTAATTAAGATAAGAAGAAGACAGGTGCATGGGAGTTTTGCCTAAATCTATAACTTAGACAAAAACTCCATACGCCTGTCTTTCTCCTGTCACAATTTTTTTTATCCTTTGTATTCTCCTCCATTTATATGCATTACTTGACCTGTAACATATGATGAATCATCACTTGCTAAATATATAAATAATGGTGCAATTTCATATGGATGACCAGCTCTTCCCATTGGAGCATCTGAGCCAAGTGTTGGTATTTTTTCTGCTTCCCAACATGCTGGTTGTAACGGTGTCCAAAATACACCTGGTGAAACTGCATTTACTCTTATATTTTTATGTGCTAAATTTGTTGAAAGCGATCTTGTAAAACCAACTATAGCTCCTTTAGTCGTTACATAATCTATTAATTCCGGCTCTCCTTTAAATGTAGTTATAGAAGTTACATTTATTATACTACTACCTGGTTTCATATGTTTTAAAGCTGTTTTTGTCAAATAAAACATCCCATATACATTTGTTTTCATTGTTAAATCAAATTGCTCTTCTGTAATATCTAATAAGCTTTTTTGTTGAAATTGAACTCCAGCATTATTTACCAAGATATCAATTTTTCCAAAATTTTTCATAGTTTCTTCCACAATTTTATTAGAAAACTCTTTTTCCTTTATATCCCCTGCAATTAGTACACATTTTCCTCCTAGCCTTTCAATAAATTCTTTTGTTTCTTCTGCATCTTTTTTTTCATTATAATATACGATTACTACACTTGCTCCTTCTTTTACAAATCCAACTGCAACTGCTCTCCCTATCCCAGAATCTCCCCCTGTTATAATTGCAACTTTACCTATTAATTTTCCACTAGTTCTATAATAAGGATTATTAAATATAGGTCTTGGTGTCATTAGATATTCCATTCCTGGTTGTATATCTTGATGTTGTGGTGGAAATTCAATTTTATAATCTTTACATATCCTCCCATAACCTAAACTATCTATGTATTTTAGCCCATAATCATCTTGACCATTATTATTTGATGTATAATACTTATAATCCATTTTTTCACCCCCTATTATATATATTAAAAATATAATTAATAGGTGCATATTTATGTATAGAAAAGCTATAGTAGTAACTGTATTTATTTTTTGCTATCCATTCATATATTTTAATTATGTACTGTTTTTTTTATAAAATATACTAATAAAAAAACATATCTACTTTATAGTAGTTATGTTTAAATAATCTTTTATTAAATTCCTAACTTGTTGTAAATATCTTTTACTTTTTTTATTTCTTCTTTATCTGCTTCTTTTATCATTCTTATAGTATCAACTCTAGTTTTTAATGGTATTGCTTTTGTAAAGATATCTTTAAAAATTCTACTACACCACATCACTGGCAATAATGCTGGTGCTTTTTTTAATACAGGATATTTTTCCTTCATTATATCTAATTTAGGAAATAATAATTTTTTAATATAATTAAGCTTACCTTCACTTTCACTTAAATCATAATTAACCTTATTTTTATTACTTTCTCCTCTTAATATATATTCTTCTACTTCATTAAAATCATCTACTTGTTCTTTATCAAACCATTTATATGCAATTTCTTTTATATTATTTTCAAATTCTTTTAAGCCTAAGTTACAAAAAACTTCATCTATTTTTTTATAATCTAAATTATCTTTATACTTTTCATTATACAAATATACATCTAGCATATCTTTTATTGTAATACCTGTAAATTTAAAATGAATTAACATATGTAATATACAAAATATATATGCATCTTCTTTGTTTAATTGATATATATTTTTATATTTTTTATATTTTTCACATAAAGACCAAACATTTTTAAAATATTCGTATCCAACATCTCTTTTTAAAATTAACATTCTATGCATCTCTATCATTATTAAAGGTTGCTTTGTAAATACTATATGCTTTTCATGATTATAGAATTTGTTATATCCCATATTTTCTATTATTTGTGATGCTTTTTTAAAATCACCCTTATCTACTAAAATATCAATATCACACATTTTTCTCATATAATTTTGCGGATAAATATTTTTCATTATTGTACCCTTTACAACAAGTGTTTTTATATTGTTTTTATCTAATGCATTTAATATTTTTTCTGTTTCTATTTCTTGATTTGTGTCTTTTACAATCTGTTCACAATAATCTTTATAAATATTATCTTTTATTTTTTCAGATTTACAATTTTTTTGAGACCACTTTTGTAAAAAGTTACTTATACTATTTGCTCTAGCTAATTTGTATAATTTTATTTCATCAATATCATTATCAATATTGCATTCTTTTTCATATAAAAAACTTTTAATAATTTCTAATAAACTTTTAGCTTCTTCCATCTATCTTTTCCTTTTTTCTTATATTCATATTTTCTACTATGTATTCTGTATCACAGCATTTTGAAATACTATTTCTATGTGTAACTATAATACAAGTTCTATTTTTTAAGTCCTTTATATTGTTTATTATTTCTTCTTCTGTTTTAATATCTAAACTTGATGTAATTTCATCTAAAATTAATATTGGTGCACCACTTACTATTGCTCTTGCTATTGCTATTCTTTGCAATTGTCCTTCAGATAGCCCGCTTCCTCGTTCTCCTATTTTTGTATCTAAACCATTTTCTAATTTATCTATAAATATTTTTGAACAACTAACTTCCAAAGCTTTTTCTAATTCTTCATCAGAAATATTTTTGTTTACAAATGTTATATTCTCTCTTATGCTTCCACTTAATATAAATTTACCTTGTGGTACATATGCAAACATATTTCTAGTATTTACATTGATTGGTTGTTTATTTTTATCATTTAATTTTAGATATATCTCTCCAGAATCTTTTTTTATTATTCCTAAAATAAGTTTTAATAAAGTACTTTTCCCTATGCCTGATTCTCCATATATAACTATATTTTCACCTTTTTTAACTTGCAGATTTACTTTTTCAAATATCTTTTTATTTTTATATTTAAAATCAACATTTTCAATTATTATACTGTCTAACATTTTATATAATTTGTCTCTATCTATTTCTGTTTCTTTTTTATCTTCTTCTAAATTTTCAATTTCTATAATTCTTTCTGCTGATCCTATCATATTAAATACACTTTGTACTGATCTTGAAAGTTCAATTATTGGTGCTTGGATTTGTGTGACTAATTGTACAATCGATGTAAGTCCACCAACAGTTATATTTCGCATATATAAATTGTATGCACTCCAAACTAAAGAATAAATATACACAACTTGGAAAATTGTATTAAAACCTGTACTAGATGCTATATTTATCTTTCTTTGTTTCATTTGTATTTTATATTTTCTTCTTTGTAATTCTTTTGATTTATCTAATATTGGAGCTTCTGCATTAAATATTTTTATTACTATTAAATTTTCAAATACTTCTTTAAAAAACAATCTTACATTTGCACTTGCTTCTTGTACTTTTTTGTGAATATTTTTTAAATATGGTTTAAATAAATTAACAACTACAAATAATATAACTCCACCTATCAACAATACTATAACAAATTGTTTACTTATTTGAAATAATAAAACAATTGCACATATTAACTTTGTTAACATTGATAATATATTTGGAATTAATGATACTAATGTATCTATTATAATGTTTACATCTGAAACTATTCTAGTCATTAAATCTCCAGAATGATATTTTGTTATTTTTTCATAGTTTCTTTTTAAGATTGTATTTAATATATTTTGCTTAAAATTAATTTCTAACTTTGCTCTTGTAACAGCATCTATTGACGCTAAAATTGTTCTTAAAGTGATTGCAACTAATGCAAAAATTATTAATTGTATAATATAAAATCTTAATTGTTCACTTGTGCCACTTGTTGCTGCATCTATAAGGTTTTTAGATACCAATATTAAATATATACTTAAAAAAGAATATATTATATTTATTACATTTAATAATATAAAATTTAGACTAGTTGATTTTGTTTTATTAAAAATCCATTTTATAGT
>CAOPQH010000100.1 GCA_948505485.1 uncultured Clostridia bacterium | reverse complement strand
CCTCCAACACATAGATATAATCTATATAAATCTAATGATTTGTTATGTAATACAGAATCCATTGCTTAATTATTTTCATAACATTTTTTTATTTCATCAATAAGAGCATTACTTCCATTAGCCATCAAAAATTCTTCAAAGTCCATTGGATACATATTTATCATTTTTACTTTACCAACAGGGAAAGAAGAATGCATTCTTTTTAATTTTACTCCTAATAAACTTCCTGCACATATTATTTTGAAAGGTTCTTCACTTTCATTAAAATATTTTAATGCACTTATTAATTCTTCAGATTCTTGTATTTCATCAAAAAATATTATTGTATTTTTGAGGTCGATATCAAGATCAAGATATATTTTCATTCTTTTAAATTTGTCTAATGTATTGATTTCTTCATTGAATATTTTTATTATTTCGGAATGTTCTAATAAATTTATATATATATAATTTTCAAATTCATTTTTGCAAAACTCATCTATAATATATGTTTTTCCTATTTGTCTTGCACCAATTACCATTAATGGTTTCTGGATATTGTTTTCTTTCCAGTTTAATAATTCTTGATAAATTTTTCTTTTCATAATTTTTTCCTCCATTAATAGTATATGACATTTTTAATAAAACGTCAAATCAATTTCACGTTTTTGGCACATAATATTGTTGATAATTTCACGTTTTTAGTATTTTAAATTACTATTTGTTTCACATTTTTTAAAATTGTTTGTCCTGCAACGGATAATTGTAGAGTAGTCACGCGTGTCAATAGCGTTTTTCTTTTGAGCCTGCGAAAAAGAAAATACCCTATTGACAGATAGCTTGACGGCTACAAATATAGGGTATTTTCTCTGCTATTTTAATTTATCATTATATTTTTATTTATAACTATAAAGTAGTCACACGTAATGATAGCGTTTTTCAATTACTGTATATCTCTTTTTAATTTTTTTAATGTTCTTCGTAAATCTAGTCTTGTATGCAACACAGACAAAATCACAATATCATTTTCTTTTATATGATAAATAATCCTATGTTTCTTATAAATTAATTGTCTTATTTCATAGTTAGATACCACAAATTTTATATTTTTCCCTAACTCTGGCATAGTTTCTAAAATATCAATATAATCAATTAACTTTCTCATATAAGCTTTTGATATTTCCTCTGTATTTTCTTTCGTTTCATCAATAAATTCTGTAATGTGTGATATTGCATTATCTGTCCAAATTACCATTTATCTATAATCTCCTTTACTTCGTTACTAGTTTTTGTGTTTCCTTCTTCCAAATCTTTTATTCCTTTTTGAACTTCTAATTGTGTGTAAAGGGTATATAGTATTTCTTCGTAACTCGTTTGGTCGTCTATATTTTGAACGGTATTTAATACTAATTGTTTATCACTCATAACTTATCTCCTTTCTCACGTTTATATATTATATTTTACCATAAACTTTAATATTTTACTACTATTTTTATTTATAAACTAAATTTTTAAAAATGTGGTTTTTTTATGAAATCATACTGTTGGTTTTTCCATAGATTTCTTGACTTTTTATTTTCTTTTAAATCAATTCAATTGGAATATAATTATTATTTACGTCTATAGGAAATAAGTCTTTTGTCATACAAATAACTCCTCCATTTCCTACTTGCATACCAAACTTTTCCACTATTTTAAAGTTTTTAATAGACTCTTTCCCTGGATTACAGCTTTTTTTAATCTCTATTGGATATACTACATTGTCTTTTATAATTAGTAAATCTATTTCTTTACCATTATTATCTCTATAATAATATAAATGTCTTCTAACATCTACTCCATTATTTGTAAATGATTTAATAATTTCTGTTATAACATAGGTTTCAAATATTGCACCATTATACGCACTTTTCTCTAAAGTAACATTATTAATATATCCTACTAAATAACACGCAAGACCTGTATCCATAAAATATATTTTAGGCTTTTTAACTATTCTAGCAATATTGTTATTGGAGTATGGTGGTAATAAATAAACTATTCCTGTATTTTTCAATATTGATAGCCAATTCTCACCTGTTGCATTTGAAATTTCTATACTATTACATATATCTGTCATATTTAATTCTTGTCCTGTTCTAGCTGCAATATTTGAAATAAATTTCAAGAATTTTGTTTCATCTTTTATATTAATTAAATTTCTTATATCTCTCTCAATATACGTTCTTATATATGTTTCGTAATATTTTTCTCTATCTATTTTTTTATCTATATGAATTTGTGGATAGCTTCCATTTAATATTCTCTCATACAGCTTTTGCATAGATAATCTTTCGCATTTTTCCTTTTCTTGTAATATTTGTAATTTAGGAATGAAAATCTTTTCTTCTTTATTATTTATTTCTCTATTACTTAATCCATATAAATCTAAAATTCCTACTCTACCTGCTAAGGACTCACTAACGTTTTTCATACTTTGAAACGCTTGTGATCCTGTAAGATAAAATAACCCATTACTATTTGTATTTTCCTTTAGCTTTGCTAATCTCTTTTCATCTACTATAATTTTTATGTATGATAATAAATTAGGTGCATACTGAAATTCATCTATAATTAATGGGTATTCATATGTTCTTAAAAACAATTCTGGATCTTCTATAGCTAAACTTCTTGCCTTTAAATCATCTAAAGAAACATAATTTAAATTTTTTTCTTCCCTTATCCTATTTAACAATGTAGTTTTTCCTACTTGTCTTGGTCCTGTTATCATTACTACTGGAAAAGTTTTACTAATTTCATTAACAGATTTCTCTATAGTTCTATTTATATAACTATTCATAATGAAACCTCCTATCAATTCATTTAATTTTATACGTTCTATAATTATTATATCACTTTATTATATATCTTTCCAGTATTTTTTATACATTTTTTTAGTTGTATTAAAAAAATGTATAAAAGTAGTTTACTTTGTGGTGCTTGTAATGTATTTTGAAAATTATTATATTTAACCTCTAAAATTAGTAGGAGTAACTATCATAAATTTTGCCTTGTTAATCATCATCTGTTTTTTACTACATAGGCAATAAAAAATAACCATTCTGCTTTGCACGGTCGAATGGTTATTTATCATTTTATCGGCAACCACTTTCGTGGTTTCTCATTTCTTATTTATATTATACACAGATTAAAATAAAAAGTCAAATATAATTTACTGAAAATTGTAAAAAAATATATTTATAATTGTAGAGTAGTCACGCGTGTCGATAGCGTTTTTCTTTTGAGCCTGCGAAAAAGAAAATACCCTATCGACAGGTAGCTTGACGGCTATAAAATATTGCTAATTAGAAATCAAAATAATCATTTTTTTAGTTGTATTAAAAAAATGTATAAAAATAGTTTGCTGTAATCACCTCCTGGTGTTTTATTAAAAAAGCAAAGAACAAAGCATTATTATTAAAAATTATTTTAAAAAATATTTTGACAATGTATATTTTATGTAGTACAATGTATATACTATATAATGAAAGGAGATTTAAAAATATGGCACAAACTACAATAAATGTTCGTATCGACGAAGATTTAAAAAAACAATTTGAAAATTTTTGTAATCAAACAGGCTTAAACATATCAACAGCAATAAATATATTTGTAAAAACAGTTGTAAGAGAAAATCAAATACCATTTAAAATAACCACTGACCCTTTTTATTCAGCAGAAAATATGGCACATCTAAAAAAATCAATAGAAAATGTTAATAATGGAAAAATAGAATTCCACGACATTATAGAGGAAGAATAATGAGAACAGCTTGGGATACGGAGGCTTGGCAAGATTATTTATATTGGCAAACACAAGACAAAAAAACACTAAAAAGAATAAATGCTTTAATACAAGATATTAACCGCACACCATTTGAAGGACTTGGAAAACCAGAGCCATTAAAACATGATTTGTCTGGCTTTTGGAGTAGAAGAATAGACGAACACAATAGATTAGTATATAGAATAGAAAATAATATGCTTATAATAACACAGTGCAGAACACATTATAAAAAATAATAAAAAGGGTATAGAGAAAGTACACAAAACTTTCTCTATTTTTATATAGCAAGAAAGTTCTTCGAAGCACAGATAGCTTGACGGCTATAAATAGCAAAACCACTGGAGCTCGGGCGATTACTAATCGCCCCTACATTTTCTCTACTATT
>CAOPQH010000099.1 GCA_948505485.1 uncultured Clostridia bacterium | reverse complement strand
TTTATTATGTCATCATCGATAATTGAATTGATTTTAGGATTGTATTTTAAATTATTTATTTCCTTTCTTATTTTTGATATTAATTTTTGTGCTGTTTCTGGTTCTTGCAAATTATATTTTATATACTGCTTTATCCCTACTAAATCTTCTTTTGACTCTTTTGAATATTCTATATTGTATTTTTCCACAAATAAACCTTCCTTCTATATTTTATCTAGTTCTTCGTATACTTCTTTTTCAGAATATTTTTCTCCTTTTTCTAAAGAATTAATACCTTTTTCTAATTCTTTATATAGCATATATTTATCTGTTAAAAGCTCATACAATTCAATACTCATTATTGCTAAATCTCCTGCACCATTTTTAGTAATATATACTGGACTTTTAGTTTGATGGCAGATTGTAGAGATTTCATTATAATTATTTCTTAAATCGGAACTTGGTCTAATAATTGGCATAATAAACACCTCCATTAATATTATATTATATACATATTTTATCAAAATATTGATATATGGTCAATGTTTTTTATTAATTCTGAACAAAAAATTACTATTCTATGTTTAAATTATATAATAAAAGACAGATAATTTCAATTTAATTATCTGCCTTATTGACTATCTAATCGTTGTCAAGTCTTTTTGTGTATCTTGTTAAAAATTTATTATAGTATAAAAAATTACATTTGCAAATTTAATTCAAATCTTTCTATAAATCCTATCCATTCTCCCTTTTCATTCTTAACTCCTTGCATATAAACCCTTTGATTTCTAGCAGTTACACACACAAACATTTCTTTCCCATTGCTTTTAATTCCTTCGTAACCTTTTTTTATTCTTTCAATTGATTTTTCGTTACTATGACAGTCAAATAGACTTTTTCCTATTAAGTTTTTGTACCCTCTTTCCTCATAGTAATAGAATATAACATTCTTAGAATTTCTGTAGAACAAGCAGTTAGGCTTTCGTAGTAGTGGTAAATTCATTTATTTACATCTAACAGTATACATGTAAGTTGCCACTGAGATTGAATCTCAATCATTGTTCAAAAAGTTCATTACTAAATCTATTATTACATCTTTTTCTTTTGGATTTGATTCTGCTATTAGTAAAGTTAGAGCTGCTAATGTATTGTTGTCTATCATTTGTTTTCCTTCTTTATATAAGATACCATAAAAATTTAAAAAGTATATAAACAATGTTGCTGCGATTCTTTTGTTTCCATCTGCAAATACATGATTTTTTACTATTAAATATAAGAAATTTGCTCCTTTTTCTTCTATACTTTTGTATATATCTTGTCCACTAAAACTTTGATAAATATTACCTATAATTGACTCTAATCCCTTATCTCTTTCTACTGCAAATAGTGAGCTTTCTTCATTAAATTTTAACTTATTTATAACTTCTATACATTCTTTGTATCTAATCTTTCTTTCGTCAATATTTCCATCTATTTTCTTTAGTGTTTTATGGTCATAGTCATCTAATAAATCAAGTGCTTTTGAGTAATCTCCTATTACTTTTAAAATTCCCTTTGCATCATTACCTTCTAATCTCTCATCTATTCTATTTGCTATATCAATAAGTTGTATTGTTTTCTCCAAATATTCTAATCTTCTTTGATTTACTGCATATCCTTTTATCATATAATCTTTTAAAATTTTATTCGCCCATTGCCTGAAAATCACGCCATTTTTTGATTTAACCCTATACCCAACAGATATTATAACATCTAAATTATATAATTTTGATTTTCTACCACCTGTACTTTTGTCGGAAATCCCGACAGAAGTTTTTTCTTCAAGTTCTCCTTCTTTGAAAATATTATTAATATGCTCACTTATTGTAGCATGTTTTACATCAAATAATTCTTCCATCTGTGCTTGTGTAAGCCATACAGTTTCTTCTTTTAAATTTACTTCTAACTTCACTCCTTGATTTTCAAATAAAATAATTTTATTATTTCTTTCATCCATAAGAACACATCCTTATAGTAGAGAAGCCATGCATGTATATAGCACTTTTCAATATTGTAGAGTAGTCACGCGTGTCAATAGCGTTTTTCTTTTGAGCCTGCCGAAAAAGAAAACACCCTATTGACAGGTAGCTTGACGGTCATAAAATATGCACACTTTATACACAGGTAGCTTGGCGATTACAATATAAACATACACCTTGATAGCTATAAAATAAAAAAACGTAACTAAGAATTCGTACGCAGTGGAAACTGCTACGAATTCTAACTTCCGCCATAATTATCTTCTACGGAAAGTTATCATACCATGATAAGTTTCCTAGAATATAAAAAAATATATAAAGAAAAAGGAATAAAAGCAATATTAAAAAAATAAATATTAATAAAAAGTTTAGGAGATGATAAATTGGAAAAAGAATTTAACAACTACCCACCTTTTATGCCATTTGATAATGCTGACATTAATATTGCAAATGATATTTATAAAGACCCTATGTTTAATCCAACAATGCAATATGAACAAGCTTTTAGCTATTACAAATATTTATGCATGCAAATGGATTATAAAATTAAATGTAAAGAGTATGAAAATATGTGCCAAAAAGAAAAAGCAAGAAGGTCTGAATAACTTTCTTGCTTTTATGTACTTTTTCATCTGTTTTATACTAGAGAAGAATTTTAATTATGTCTCTTTTGTTCTTATAATCTAAAAATAAATAATCCTATTATTATTATTCCTAATATAATTCTATATACTGCAAACACTTTGAAACTGCCTTTTTTTAAATAGTTTAATAAGAACTTTATTACAAACAATCCTACTATTAAACTTACTATTACACCTATAATAAAAGCTAATGTCAATTGAAAATCAGTTATACTAACCAATACAGCAGCTAACACTATTGGTGTGGATAGTAAAAATGAATATTTTGCAGCACTTTCTCTGTCAACTTTTAAAGCTCTTGCTACAGTCATTGTTATTCCAGATCTAGATACTCCTGGAAATGCAGCAGCAATTGCCTGAGACATTGATATTAAAAGTGATTGCTTAAAAGTAATATCTTTATATTTAACTTCTTCTTTAGAGTTTTTATCTACAATGTATAATACAATTCCCATTACTATTAATGCAATTGCAATTAAAATCATCTCTATTCCAAACTTTTCACATAAGTATTCTGAAAATTTATCTAATATTAAACTTACTATACCTGTTGGTATTGTTGCTATAACAATATACCAAAATATCTTTCCTTCTGTTGATTTCTCTTTTTTTACTACTTGTTTATATCCGCCTATTAATAAATTTATCCAATCTTTAAAAAAGAATATAGTTATTGCAAGTAGCGTACCTAAATGTAGTGCTACATCAAAACTTTCTGGCATAGTCCACCCAAATATCCATGGTATTAAATTTAAATGTGCTGAACTTGACACTGGTAATAATTCTGTCAAACCTTGTACCAATCCTAAAAATGCTGCTTGAAAAATTGTTAATGTTTCCATTATTTTTTCCTCCGTTTAATTATATATTTTTTCTAATATTTTATTTATTATTTCTTTTATAAATTCTGCTGTTGTAACTGGTGCTACCTTTCCTGGTAAAGCTAGTGCCCATTTCATATTAATTCCATACTCTTTTGCCTTGTTTTCATCAATCCCTCCTGGTTTTGATGATAAATCTATTAATAAGCATTCTTTATTTACGTATCTTAATTTTTTATCTGTTAGTATCAAATTAGGAACTGTATTCATTATTATATCAAATTTGTTTAAATTTTCTCCTAATGTATTAATATTTAAATATTTGTATCCATAAGTTCGTATCCAAGCTTCATCTTCAGATTTTCGTGCAGCACATGTTACATTTACTGATAATCCTTTTAATTTTGTAGCTAATGTCTTTGCTACTCTTCCAAACCCTAATATTAAAATTTCACTTCCATGTAATATTTTATTTGTATTAGAAATTGCAACTTCAATTGCTCCTTCTGCTGTTGCAATTGTATTTAATACTGCTAATTCTTCCTTTTGCATCACATCAATCATTTCTATATTTTCTTCATCTAGAATATCACATACACTAATTGGTACACTTCCTGCAACTAGCACTTTTCCATTGGATTCCATTAAAAGTTCACGTATAGTTATTGTTTTATCACTAAATGGTGTATTTATTTCTTTTCCATTACTTGAAAATGGAATTGGACCTACAACAATATCTGATTTTTCAATAGCATCTTTCATATTTTCACAATATCTTATGTTTTCTTTTTCTTT
>CAOPQH010000098.1 GCA_948505485.1 uncultured Clostridia bacterium | reverse complement strand
TTCTTTTTCGCAGGCTCAAAAGAAAAACGCTATTGACACGCGTGACTACTCTACAGTTACAATTCACAGCCGATTTAATTTTGTAGTTTATAAGAAATAATATATAAAATTATGAAGATGAGCGGTCGAAAGTAATTGAAGATAGAAACTATTAATCAATTTTTAGGGGTTGTTTGAGTCACATCGAAAAAGGGACCCTAAAAATTGATTTAAAGTTTCTCTGAAATTAGCTTGAGCATGTGAAGATGAATAATTTCTATATATTATTTCTAGTTAATTTGAGTATAGCCGTGAATTGTAAGTTTTAATATAAAAACAATTATTTAATTTAGTGTTAAAACCTTGTCAAAAAAAATATTAAAGTGTATAATAAAACGGAATAAAAGTAAGAAAATTAGGAGAAATTTTATGAAAAAATTAATAGATAATTTTAAAGAAAATAAAGGATCTATTACACTATATGTATTAGTAGCAATATTATTTTTTGTAATATTAATAATATCAATGTTTACATTAAGCCAAAAGCAAAAAGAAGGACAAGCTAAAGAATATGAAAAGATAAAGGCAGAATATGAAAAAGAATATGGTTCTTTAACTCAAGAATATATAGATATGACAGGAAAGATAGTAATAGACTTATTTTATAATAATACTAATGTCGACTACGATAACGAAACATGGACTAACAAGGATATAAAAGCAGAAATATCTTACCCTAAGATAGCGACAAATAAAAAAGTTACTATAACAAAAGGTGATAATACTCAATCAGCTCCTTCATCAGATAAAGTAGTAGCTGAAGAAAATCAGAAGATTACAGCAGAAGCAATAGTAGAAAGTAGAAAGAAGAAATCCGAAAAAGAAATAAAATATATAGATAAGATAAACCCAGAATTTTTAGAAGGAGAAAATGTATCTTCAGGCAAAGCAATTACATTAAATTTTACAGCTAAAGACCTAAATTCAGGAATAAAGTCAATACAAATCTATGTTAACAATAATTTAAATTATACATATAATTATGAATTTGATAGTGATCTTCATTCTGGAAGTAAACAAGAAGAAGTTTTATATGTTTTAGAGGGATTAGAAGAAGGAACAACATATTTGGTACAATATAAAATTGAAGATTATGCTGGAAATGTATTAACAACAGAAGCAAAAGAAGTAACAACAACAAGAGGTTCACCAGTTGTTCAAATTGTTAAAGCTATAAAAAATGATGATGGAACATTTACAGAAGAAATTATAGGAGAATATTTCTCACTATATGATGCGATTTCTGATTATAGTTCATCATACACAGGGTATACAAGTAATAGTGGTGGATATAAAATAAAAATGTTAGGAGATGTACAAGAGTCTAATATCATTTCAGCAGATAAAGATGTAACCTTAGATTTAGCTGGATGTATAATATCTTCAACTGAAACAGCTTTGGAAAATAATGGAAAACTAAAAGTAATAGATAGTGGTAAAACAAAAGTAAATAGTGAAGAAATAACATATGGAAAAGTTTTATCAACAGGAGAAAAATCTACAATTTTAAATAATAAAGGAGCAGAATTAACATTAGGAGAAAATGATGGAACTGTAACAAGAAACATAACAATAGAAGCTACAAGCAATAGCATTTCAAATGATAAAGATGGAATATTTAATTTCTATGATGGACAAATAATAGGAAAACCAGCAATAGATGGAGATATAACAGAAAAACCAAGATATTATAATCCAGTATCAAAACAATATAGTGAAAGAGAAATAGTTTATTTAGACATAGTTGCAGAAGCAGTTGCAAGAATAGGATATAACTATTATACAACAATACAATCAGCAGTAGATACAGTACAAAATGGGCATTATGAAATAGTAGAAAAAGATGTAAAAATAATGGATCAAGTAGAATTTGCAGGTGGATATGGTTTTGAAAAAAATGAACAAGGACAATTAGTTTCAAATAATAAGAACATAGCTAATTCAGTTGCTAATAGTTATATAAAGATAGATTTAAGAGAAAAAGAAGGAGAATATAAATTAAAAATAGATGCATCTTTAGAAAGTCAAGCAAACTACGATATTGCATATGCAACAATAACAGACGGAAACACAGCACCAGAATACAATAATACTACTAATAGATTTATATATACATCTGGAACAAAAAGTAAAGTAAGTGGTGAATATACATTACAAGGAGGAAGTCTTTATTACTTACATTTAGGTTACAGAAAAGATGCATATACAGATACAGGGAATGACCAATTTGTTATTAATAGTATAACTTTAAACGGAAAAGATGTTTTTGATAAAATAGAACCAGTATATGAAGAAGCAACAGAAATAATTATGGTAAATGATGCAACAGTAACAAGTGAAGTAATAATAAATGAAGCACAAAATATAAAATTAAATTTAGACGGATATACAGTACAGGCTAGTGGAAAAACATACATTATAAGAAACAATGGAAAGTTAGAAATCACAGATGAAAGTAAAGAAAAGACAGGGCTTATGCAAAATTCAGGATATAGAGCAATATTAAATAAGAATGAATTAACATTAACAAGTGGAACAATAAATATAGGTGCTGGAACATATAATAATTATAATATAGGAATTTATAACAGCATAGGAGCAATATTAAAAATGAATGGAGGAAAATTAGAAAGCTCATCAAACTATGTAAGATTGGCATACAACAATAATGGAAAAGTATATGTAGAAAATAGCACAATAACAGCTTCTACAAGCTCAGGGCAAGCAATATTTAATGCAGGGAGAGGATACATAGAAGTAAATGGAGGAGAAATTTTAGGA
Source organism: uncultured Clostridia bacterium (assembly GCA_948505485.1). GTDB lineage: Bacteria > Bacillota > Clostridia > TANB77 > CAG-508 > CAG-269. The sequence continues at coordinate 1,612 of CAOPQH010000098.1, read as the reverse complement.
GGAGAATATGTAATATGTAATACAAGTAATAATGATGGAACGGGAACAATAAATATTAACAAAGGTACAATAACTGCAACAAATGCTAGAGCTATTTATAATGGACAAAAAGGAACTATTAATATATCAGGAGGAACAATAAAAGGAACAAATACTGTAATAAATAGTGAAAATTATGCTATTATAAATATAACAGGAGGAAATATTACTTCAACTAATGGTGGTGGCACAATAACTACTACAGGTAATTCAACAATAACGATAACAGGAGGAAATATTACTTCAACTAATGGAAATATTATAACTCAAAATGGAAATAGTAATATTTATTTAGAAGGAGTTGAATTAGCATCAACCAAATATAATGTAATAAATTCAGATGGCAATGGTAATTTGACTATAAATAATTGTAAAATTATTTCAGGGTCAAATTATGGTATATATCAATATCAAGGAAATAATATTATAAATATAAAAGGTAACTCATTAATAGAAGGAGGAACATCAGGAATATCTTCTAGTGTGGGAGGAACTATAGAAATAGGAGAAAAAATATCAGATGATGCAACTAATGAAATTCCTCAGTCAACTCCTACAATAATAGGTAAAAAAAACTATGGAATTAATTTTACAGGTACAAAAAATATAAAAATTTATGATGGAACTATTAAAGGACCTAAAGCAGCTATAAAAGGTGGTGTAATAAAAGAAATAGAAAAAAATTATGAATTACTGATTAATACAGTAGATGGAAATGAAGTACTAACACTAGTTCCAAATTCTCCTATACTACAAGTAGGAGACAACACATATTATTCGTTAGATGAAGCAATAGAATCAATAAACAGTAATGAAGAAACAACAATAACAATATTAAAGGATTTTAATATTATAGAACCTAATGTAAGTACAACAATACCAGAAGAAAAAAACATAGTAATAGATTTAAATGGAAATAATATTACATCAACATTAGAAAATACAATAATAAATAAAGGTAAACTAAAAATAACAGATAATAAAAAAGCAGGAACGATAAAATTTAATATAAATGGAACTTACATTAACCCAATTACAACATGTGCAATAGGAATAACAAATGAAAGTACAGGAACATTAATAGTAGAAAATAATGTAAAAATATCTGCAGAAGGACAATATATAAAATTAATAGAAAATACAGGAACAGCAAATATAACAGAATCAAACATAGAAATCGATAGTAATCATAGAGATAATATAGGAATAAATAATACAGGAACACTAAATATTAAAGAAACAAATTTATATGTTAATGGTAGCTTTGGAAAAATGATATACAATAAAGGAACAATAAATATAGAAAATAGTATAATTAAAATAGTAGGATCATATGTAAGCGGTTCAAATGTAATATATGCATATGGAATATACCAAGAAATAGGAATAGTTAATATAAAAGGACTAACAACACAAGGAAACTCCTATAAAGGCCCTACAATAACAGGAGCAGGAGGAGAGATAAATATAACAGGAGAAAATAGAGAAGTAATTCAAAATAGTACTGCATTGTCAATAAACGGAGCAGTAGTAAAAATAACAGATGCAACAATTACTTTTGAGAGAAGTGTAA
>CAOPQH010000097.1 GCA_948505485.1 uncultured Clostridia bacterium | reverse complement strand
CTATCTTCAATTACTTTCGACCGCTCATCTTCATAATTTTATATATTATTTCTTAGAACAAATCGGAAAGCCTTAATATTAGCATAATTTATATTTTTTTCTTTGGCTTTCCGTGAATTTGTTCGTGTGCGAAATTTTTGTTAAAAAATTTCTGTACAATGTATTTTTATATATTAGAAAGTCAGTTTGACTTTCTAATATATAAAAAATCAAATCGGCTGTGAATTGTAACTATAAAATAACTAGACTCCTCTTTCAAATAATTATCTTCTTCTATAACAGCCTGAAAAAGATCCGCTTCTTCCCATACTGTTTCTGTTTGGAATAATTCTAGTATTAGCTACATATGTATTACTAGAATTCTCACAACCACATCTACTGCAACTTAAAGAACTATCATTATTATTGAATGCAACAGTATTTATATTATTTGATGAATTAATATCATCTACTGTTATATTAGAATTTAACAATGTTATATCATTACACTCACTATTATTGTTCTCTCTATTGTCTGATCTGCAACAATTACTACAAGAAATTAGTTCAGGGTTATTTCTTAATATTTTACAAAAAATACATGATAAAACAGCAGCTAAATATGCTAAAATAGAATATATTATTGCTAATACTAAAATATTTAAATTATTTAGTACAACTGCTACAATTAAGAATATAGCAAAAATAATAGATGCAACTAATATAGGACATCTTAATAATCTTTGTAATGCTATAGCAACAACAATAACTGCTAAAGGTAAAGCAAAAAGTATAAGTAAAATAATATTCATATTAATCTCCTTTCATTTAAACAAAACTTAAATAATACAGTTTTAATTTAAGATTAATATATACTATTCTGCCTATACTTTTTATGTTACTAATCATCATAATTAACTTCTACTAAATACAAACCATGTGCCGGTAATGTTTTTCCCGCATTTTCTCTTTTTTGTGATTTTATTATATTAGGAATTTCTTTTGGCTTAATTTTTCCCATTCCTACATCTACTAACGTTCCAGCAATTATCCTAACCATATTATACAAAAATCCATTACCTGTTAATTCTATAAATATTTTTTGCAAATCAATATATACTTCTGCTTTGTATATTTTTCTAACACTACTTTTGCTACTTGTTCCACTTGCTTTAAATGCTTTAAAGTCATGCTCCCCTTCAAAATATTTAGCAGCTTCTTTCATTTTTTCTACATCAAGTTTTATAGGAATATGACATTCTAAGTTTCTATATATTGCTGTTCCTTGATATGAATTATTAATTACATATCTATATGTTTTCCTCTTACAACTTAGCCTGCTGTGAAATCTATCATCAACTTCTTCTGCTGATTTTATAACAATAGATTTTTTTAATCTAGAGTTTATAGCTATTGCCATTTTTTCTATTGGTATATTAGAATTTGTTTTAAAATTAGCAACTTGACCTAAAGCATGTACTCCCGCATCCGTTCTTCCAGAAGCATTAAGCTGTACATCTTCTCCTGTAATACTTTTTATAGCTTGTTCAATAGTACCTTGAATATTTAATTTGTTAGGTTGTTTCTGCCACCCATTAAAGTCTTTACCATCATATTCTATTATTAACTTTATATTTCGCATTTATACTTCCTTTATTGTTCCTCATCTTTATCTTTTTTTACTTGCTTGTTTTTATTTTCTTTAATTTTTTCTTTTATTTTACTTATTGTTTTATTGTTTCTGCTTTTATTTTCAGCAAATCTTTTTGTTACAATATTATTAATTAAAATTTTCTTTAATGCATCTTCCCTAACATCTGCAATTAATGTACCATCTTTTGCAACTGAAATCTTTCCTGTTTCCTCTGAAACAACTACTGCAATACTATCTGATTCTTTAGATATACCTATTGCTGCTCTGTGTCTAGTACCTAATTCTTTTGCAATATCCTTATCCCCTGCTAAAGGAAGCATACAAGCAGCTGCTGCTACTTTGTTATTGCTTATTACTACTGCTCCATCATGTAATGGTGTTTTAGGAACAAATATATTTACTAAAAGTTGTGGTGATACCTCTGCATCCATTACAACTCCTGTAGAAACGATATCCTTTATTTGTATATCTCTTTCAATTACAATTAATGCACCTGTTTTAGTTTTTGCAAGTTCTGTAGCTGCTATAACTATTTTATATATATCCTCTTTTGTTTTAGTAACTATATCTTTATCAATTCCAAAAAATTTAGTAAATTTATTAGTACCTAATTGTTCTAAAGCTCTTCTAAGTTCTGGTTGGAAAATAATAAATATTAAAATTACTCCCCAATTCATAACAGCTGATAATATATAATTTAAAATATTTAAATTCAATAATGAACTTAAAGCAGTTGCTATAATCAAAAAGGCTATACCTTTAACTAATTGCCATGCTCTAGAATCTTTTACAATTTTCAAAAGTTGATATCCTAAAAATACTACTATAGATATATCAACTAATAAACTTACAAATTTAATCGGATATTCTTGTAATGAATATATGTATGTTAATACTTTTTGTTCATAAAATACTTTTATAATATCTCCTAAATTCATTTACTATACCTCTTTTTCTTTAGTCTTTAAGCAAATACTATTGCATAAATCAGTGATGATGCAGTAGCACCAACTATAAGAAGTGCTAATAATAGAGCCATTCCTTTTACAAATATTTCTCCTTTAATTCCTTTATTTTTCTTTTCTTCTTTTACTTCTTCTTTATTTATTTTACGTTTCTTAAACATACCTTTTCTCCTTGTATAATATATTTAGGTTTTTAAAGGCTTTACCCATAAACCTTATAATATTTAATATTATCTCTTAATTATTATAACATATCTATAACAATTTTCAACATTTTTTTAAATATTGGAAATATTTGTTATTTTTCCTAAAATAACATTTGGGCATTCTTTGTAATCTTCTTCTATTTTAATTATATTTATTAATTTTTCTTTTGCTATTTTAATATCTTCTAATTTATTTGCATGAATGTATGCAACAATATCATTTTCCTTTACTCTATCTGAAACCTTTTTATTAAAAATAATACCAACTGATGCATCAATTTTATCATCTTTTTTTATTCTTCCTGCTCCTAAACTACATGCAAGTTCTCCAATTTTTTCTGCATTTATTTCATGTATATAACCACTTTTTTGTGCATACACTGGCTCTATATATTTAGATTTTTCAAATTTAGAAGTGTCTTCTATATATGAAATATCTCCTCCTTGATTTTTTACCATTTCTATAAATGTTTGATAAGCTTTACCATTTTCAATATTTTCTAATATTCTCTTCTTATTTTTTTCTATATCTTCACCTTTACCTGCTAATTTTAGCATATAAGCACCTAATTCAAGTACAACTTGTTTTACATCTTCTTGCATTTTTCCTTTTAAAAATTCAATAGATTCAATAACTTCTAACGAATTACCAACAGCATATCCTAATGGCTCATCCATGTTTGTTAAAATACATATAGTTTCTCTATTTGCTAACTTACCTATTTTTATCATTTCTTTTGAAAGTTTTATAGCATCTTCTTTATTTTTCATAAATGCCCCACTACCAACAGTAACATCTAAAATAATCTTGTTAGCACCTGATGCTATTTTTTTACTCATAATGCTTGAAGCTATTAATGGTATACTATCTACACATGATATTGTATCTCTAAGTGCATATATTTTTTTGTCTGCTGGTGCTAAATTCATAGTTTGTGTTATCATACTTATACCTATGTTTTCCACATTTTGTATAAAAGTGTTAATATCTACTTGTGTTTTATATCCTGGTATTGCTTCTAACTTATCTGCTGTTCCTCCTGTAAATCCTAAACCTCTTCCAGACATCTTTGCAACAGGAATTCCCAAAGAAGCTACTATTGGCAACAATATTAAAGAAATCTTATCACCAACTCCACCTGTACTATGTTTATCTACTACATTTTTTCCGAACTTTGATAAATCTAAAACTTCACCTGAATTAGCCATTGCTAATGTTAAATTAACAATTTCTTCGTCATTCATTCCATTAATATAAATTGCCATAATCAATGCAGCTGCTTGATAATCTGTTATATTATTTTGAGTATATTCTTTTATAAAAAATTCAATTTCTTGTTTACTTAAATTTTTAGCATCCCTTTTTTTAGCAATTATTTCTAATATATTCAAAATCTCACTTCTTTCTTAATTTGATATTATTATTAAATTATGTTATAATCATTTTAACTCTATAAAGGAGGTCATTCTTATGAAAGCAATAAAAATTGCTTCTGCAATTACTCTTTCTTTAGTTGCCGTAATAGGTGCTCTTATGTATATTTTTTTCATACCCATGTATGATTTTGATGATTTAAAAGATGGGGTTGAAAATTATTTGCGTGAGCCACACTATTGAAAGAGTCGGCACTGGTTGTTCCAGTGCCTTTTTTATATATTAGAAAGTCATAATGACTTT
>CAOPQH010000096.1 GCA_948505485.1 uncultured Clostridia bacterium | reverse complement strand
TTTTTCCTCCTTAAATCCCGCAGTTGCGGGTTATTTTTTATTCTGGAGAGTACAATCACTCTACCTCAATTATAGCAAAAAGTGTGTAAAATGTCAATTTTATGTTAATTTTACACACTTTTATTAATATTATTTTTTATAATTTTCTATTTCTTCTTTTAATTTTTCTATAAATTCATTTACAGGAATTGATCCAATGTCTCCCTCTTCTCTTGAACGTACTCCTACAGAATTTGCTTCTACTTCTTTTTCTCCTACAATTAACATATAAGGTATTTTTTGAAGTTGTGCCTCACGAATTTTATAGCCTATTTTTTCATTTCTATCATCTAGTTCTACACGAATTCCATTTTGACGTAATTTATTAGAAACATCTTGTGCATAATCTCTTTGCTTATCTGTAATTGGCATTACTTTAACTTGAAGTGGTGCAAGCCATAGTGGAAGAAATCCTTTTGTTTCTTCTAATAGAAAAGATATAAATCTATCTGAAGACCCTAAAATAGCTCTATGAATTACTACTGGTCTATGTTTTTCTCCGTCCTGTCCTATATATTCAAGTTCAAACCTTTCTGGAAGTGCAAAATCTAATTGACACGTAGGAATTGTAACATCATGATTTAATGCTGTTTTTATTTGTATATCTATTTTAGGTCCATAAAATGCTGCTTCTCCTTCTGCCTCATAAAAATCTATATTTAACTCTTTTAGTATTTCTCTTAACTGACTTTCTGCTGTTTCCCACATTTCGTCATTATCTATATATTTTTCTTTGTTATTTTTATCTCTTAAAGATAATCTGTATTCAAATGCTGTTTCTGGAAATCCAAAATCATTTTGATATACTTCTTTTATTAATTTTAAAACATTACCAACTTCTTCTTTTATTTGATCTGGTCTTACAAAAAGATGTGCATCATTTTGACACATTTGACGAACTCTTTCTAGTCCACATACACTTCCACTATCTTCGTACCTAAAATCATGAGCAAGCTCTCCAACTCTTATAGGTAAATCTCTATATGAATGCATTTTATTTTTATATATCAACATATGATGTGGACAATTCATTGGTCTTAAAACTAATTCTTCATTTTCCATTTTCATAATTGGAAACATATCTTCTTTATAATGATCCCAATGTCCACTTGTTTTATATAATTCAACATTTGCAAGTGATGGTGTATATACATGATTATATCCTAACATAAGCTCTTTATCTTGAATATATCTTTCTAATATTCTTCTTATTGTTGCACCATTTGGTAGATACATTGGAAGACCTGCTCCTACTAATGGATGTGTCATAAATAACTCTAAATCTTTGCCTATCTTTCTATGATCTCTTTGTTTTCTATCTTCTAATATTTGCATATATTCTTCTACTAAACTTGCTTTAGGAAATGATATTGCATATATTCTTTGAAGTGTTTCTCTTTTTTCATCACCTCTCCAATATGCAGATGAAGAAGATAATATTTTAACCGCTTTTATTTTACCTGTACTTGCTAAATGTGGTCCTGCACATAAATCTGTAAATTCTCCTTGTTTATAGAAAGATATCTCTGCATCTTCTGGTAAGTCTTCTATTAATTCTACTTTATATTTTTCATTTTGTTCCTTCATTAATTTAATTGCTTCATCTCTTGGTAATGTGAATTTTTCAATTGGCAAATCTTCTTTTATGATTTTCTTCATTTCTTTTTCAATATTTTCTTTATCTTCATCAGTAAATGGCTTTTCCACATCAAAATCATAATAAAATCCTTCATCTATTGCAGGACCTATCGCAAGCATTGTATTTGGAAATAATCTTTTTACTGCTTGTGCCATTATATGTGATGTTGTGTGCCAATAAGCCTTTTTTCCTTCTATATCACTGTCAAAAGTTAATATTTCTAAGTTGGAATTCTCATTTAACTTAAATCTTAAATCTTCTACTTGTCCATTAACTTTCCCGCAAGTTGCAACTCTTGCTAAACCTTCACTAATTTGCTTTGCTACATCTAATATTGATACTCCTTTTTCTACCTCAATATTAGAGCCATCCTTTAAAGTAATTTTAATCATACCTATACCTCTCTTCCTCTTTGGAGTGTTTTTAATAAATAAAAACACTCCAATAGATAAAAATATCTATAGGAGTGCTATCGCACGGTTCCATCCTATTTTTTTACTTAATTACAGACTATAACGTATCTTACACGTCTAGCTTTTAACTAGCAACTAAAGGATAGTTTTTCAAATATGTTTTCTTAAATTAGCTTTCAGCCTATGACTAATTCTCTCTAAAAGTAACCTATATTTTACTTTTTCCTCTCATAGTTATTTTATGAAATAATTATACTACATTTTACAAATAAATGTCAATTGGTAAATTATAGAAATCAACTGAGTTCTATAATCGCATGTATAATTTTATCATCAAAGCTTTTAATAGCAACAATATGTTTGTCATTTTCAAAACTATATAAACACTTAATTTTATCATTTAACTTAATTTCTTTTTTATAACTAATACGAACATTATTTAATTCTTGATTATTATAAATATCCTCAGGTAAAGCTTCATATGCTAAGTTTAAATAATTCAAATTATGCATATGATTGTTAATATCTATGTCTAATCTTTTTACTGTATATTCTATACATTTTTCAAAATCATTTGGCTGTTTTATTTTTTCTAATTTTTCTTCTTCAAAAATTGAAATTCCAATTTCTGGGTTATATAGTTCTAATATATTATCATCTATTTTAGAAATTTTATTTTTATTTAAATCAAAATATATCCATTTTGATGTTGCTTTTACTATAATTTCATTATTTTCATTTAATATTTTAAAATCTCTATAACTTGAACATAGTTCTTTTCCTTTAGCCCAAGTCATAACTTTTAACTTATCTTTATAGTGCGGTCTTTTTATTACTTCTAATTTCCAGTCTGATAATAGCCACACTATTTTTTTATCAAATACATCATCTGGACCTAATCCAACTGTATCAGAATGCAATGATGCAATATCTTCTAGATATCCTAAAATTGCTATATTAGTTGCATCATTATTTGCTCCTATGTCTCTTAATCCCACTTCATAGTACTTTTCAAATATCATTTATCTATAATGTTAGTTTATTGCTAACATATCTCCTTTCATTTAATATCCTGGTTTTTCTAATAATTTGAACATATTCTTTTTGTATTCTTCTACACCTGGTTGATTAAATGGATTAACACCTAAAATCATTCCAGATACTGCACATGCTTTTTCAAAGAAATATATTAATTCACCTATACTTTCTTCATTTAATTTATCTATGCTAATAAGAATATTAGGTACATCTCCAGATACATGTGCTTGTATTGTACCTTCCATAGCTTTTTTATTTACATAGTCTAAATCTTTTCCTGCTAAGTAATTTAATCCATCTAAATTATCATCGTCTGCATTTATTGTTATATTAGAGTTTGGTTTTTCTACTTTTAATACTGTTTCAAATAAGTTTCTTCTTCCTTCTTGTATATATTGCCCCATTGAATGTAAATCGGTTGTAAAGTCTACTCCTACAGGCAATATTCCCTTTTGTTCTTTGCCTTCGCTTTCTCCAAATAACTGCTTCCACCATTCAGTAAAATAATGCATTTTAGGCTCATAGTTAACAAGTATTTCTGTATTTTTGTATAATTTATATAATAAATTCCTTGTTACTGCATATTTATAACAATCATTGTATTTTATATTGCTGTCTGAATATTTGTCTTGTGCGATTTTTGCACCTCTCATTAATTTTTCTATGTCAATTCCTGCTGTTGCAATAGGCAACAATCCTACTGCTGTTAAAACTGAATACCTTCCACCAACATTGTCTGGAATTACAAATTTTTCATATCCTTCGTTATCTGCAAGTGTTTTTAATGCTCCTCTTTTTTTGTCAGTTGTTACATATATTCTACTTCGAGCTTCTTCTATTCCATATTTATTTTCTAACATTTCTCTAAATATTCTAAATGCTATTGCTGGTTCTGTTGTTGTTCCTGATTTTGATATTACATTTATTGAAAAGTCTTTGTCTCCAATGTATTCTATAAGTTCATTTATATAATTTGAACTTAAATTGTTTCCTGCATATAATATTTGTGGATATCTTCTTTTTTCTTCTGATAACATATTATAAAAGCTACTCGTTAATGATTCTATAACAGCTCTTGCTCCTAAATAAGAGCCACCTATTCCTATTACTACTAATATATCAGAATCGTTTTGAATTCTTTTAGCTGATTTTATTATTCTTTTAAATTCTTCTTTGTCATAGTTTGTAGGTAATTCTATCCACCCTACAAAATCTTTTTCATCATTTGCTCTTCCATGCAAATTTTTATGAATATTTTCAACTTGTTCTTTAAATTCCATTATACTTTTTTGTGAAATTCCTGAGTTTGCTAAATCAACTTTTAACTCTGCCATAAAAAACCTCCATTCGAGCAATTTTATTGCTCACACACATATTTAATTAAAAACCTCTAAACAAATT
>CAOPQH010000095.1 GCA_948505485.1 uncultured Clostridia bacterium | reverse complement strand
TTCATTCTTATTATCCTCTGACATTTTATCCCTTCTTTCTTTATAATATATCTATGCACAGGTAGCTTGGCGACTATAAAAATATGAATAACCTATTTATTTTCATTAAGCTTCTTACTAATATACTTCATAACAGAAATAACCTTCGAATAATCCATTCTTTTAGGTCCTATAATTCCTATTGTACCTAAATCTTTGTTATCAACTTTATGTTTAAAAGTAACAATACTAAAATCTTTAAGTTCCTCTTTATCATTTTCGTCTCCAATATAAACATTTATATCTTGTGCAAATCCTGAATTCAACATATCTGAAATTAATTCTTTTGTATCAAGCACATTAACAAAATTTTTAGCTACTTCCAAACTATTAAATTCTGGTAAGTCAAATGCTTTGTTTGCTCCTTCAAGATATATTTGCTCATCTTCTTCTATTAGCACTTTTTTTATTTGTTCAATTATTGGCTTTATTACTTTAACACTATATTTCATTTCTTCAACTAAATATTGTTCTAATGGTCTATCAATAGTATTTAATGGCTGTCCTTTTAATTTATTATTGAAGAAATAATTGATAGTCTCTACTTGCTTTTCTGTTATATCTTCTTCTAATTTTATAATTGTTTCTTTTACTAAACCTGTATCTGTTAATATTACTGCCATTAACATTCTTGTTCCTAGTAATACAAACTTTATTTCATCAATATTTTGCATGGTTGATTTTGGTCCTATTGATACAGCTGTATAATGAGTAACTTCTGAAATTGTATTCATCGCAATTTTTGTAAGATCATCTATCTCGTTCACTTTTGTTTCTAATTTAGAACTTATATATTTAATTTCTTCTAAACTTATATTGTCATCTTTTAATAATTGATCTACATAAAATCTATAACCTTTTGCTGATGGTACTCTTCCACTAGATGTATGTGTTTTGTCTAAAAATCCATTTTTTTCTAAATCTGCCATTTCGTTTCTAATTGTTGCACTGCTATAATCTAAATCATAATTATTAACTAATGCTTTTGAACTTACTGGCTCTGCTGTATTAATATACTCTTCTATAATAGCTTGTAAAACCTTCTTTTTTCTATTATCTAGCATATTCTCACCTCTTTAGCACTCTTTGTGTTTGATTGCTAACACATATATATTATAACCAAAATTAGCACTTGTCAATACTAAGTGCTAATTTTTTTGTGAATTTTTTGTGAACTTATATTAAACAAATTCTTCCCATACTATATTTGCTAAATCTAAACCTTTATTAGTTAATTTAATTCTATCACCATCAACTTCTATTAATTGTTTATAATTCAATTTCTGTAATTCATTCTTAAAATTATAAATTGGATTTTCTTTAAACTTTGTTTTAAATTCTTGAATACTAATTCCATCTATCATTCTTAAACCTAATAACATAAATTCTTTTTTAATATCTATTAACTTTTGTTTTTCATGTACTATAATATTTTTACTAAAATTTCCATTTTCAATATTTTTTATATATTGCTCTAAGTTTTCTATGTTACTAAATCTAACACTATTTACATATGAATGTGCAGATGTACCAAAACCTCTATATTGTTTTTGTTTCCAACAATTCACATTATGTTTTGAAGTATATCCACTTTTAGCAAAATTAGATATTTCATAATGATTATATCCATTTAACTCTAACGTATTTTTAACATACCAATACATATTTCTTTCTATATTTTCATTTGGTAATTGTAATTCTTTTTTATTTATTATATTATATAATGGTGTATTTTCTTCTAATATTAAAGAATATACTGATATATGTTCAGGATTTAATTGCAATACTTTTTCTAATGAATCTTTTAAATCCTGTATAGTCTGATTTGGCAAACCTAACATTAAATCAACATTTATATTTTTAATTCCAACTTTTCTAGCTAAATTGAATGTTTCTAAAAATTGCCCAACATCATGTATCCTACCTATCTGCTTTAATAACTTATCATTTACCGTCTGTAATCCTATACTTAGCCTATTAATGCCTATCTTTTTATAATCTTTTATTTTACTCTCTGTTATTGTACCTGGGTTAACTTCTATTGTTACTTCAGGATTATCAAATTCTATTTTTAATGTTTTTGTCTCTTTATAAATTATATTTAATATATCCTTTATATATTTACTTTCTATATAAGATGGAGTTCCACCTCCTATATATATAGTTGTTATCTTGTAATTTATTTTACTATTTTTTAAATCAACTAACCCCTGTTTTATCTCTTGACATAGCACCTTTATATAACTTTCTATTAAGCAATCTTTTTTTGAATAAGAAATAAAATCACAATAATAACATTTTTGTTTACAAAAGGGAATATGTATATATATTCCCATCTCCTCTATAGTTTCCACTTATTACTCCTTTTATAGTTCATTTGCTATTTCAACAATTTTTTTCAATCTATAATTTGCACCAGACTTTCCTACTGGTGTACTTAATGTTTGTCCCAATTGTACCAATGGCATGTTAGGGTTTTCTAACCTAGCTATTGCAATTTCTTTTAAATTATCATCTAAATTATCAAACTTTTTACTTTTCTTTAATTTTTCTATTGCTTCTATTTGCTCAACTGCTGCATTTATTGTTTTATTTAAATTTGCAGCTTCACAATTTACCAATCTATTAACCTTATTGTTCATTTCTCTTTGAACTCTTATTTCTTCAAATCTTAATACACTTTTGCTAGCACCTATAAAAGCTAAAAATTTAGATACTTCTTCGCCTTCTTTTAAATAAATTGTATATTCCTTTTTATCTTCAATAGTTTTACTATTTATACTAAATTCTAATAACTTTTCTTGAACATATTGTGCACTTTTTTTATCTAGTACGCTCATTTCTAAATGATATTTACTTTCAGGATTATTTACAGATCCAGCTCCTAAATATATACCTCTTATCAAAGCCTTTATATTTTCTTCTTTTTCTGGGTTATCTTTTAATAAAACTTTATTATCTTCGATATACACCTCTCCTAATATTTTTTCCATATCAAATATTATAAAGAAAGTCTTACCTGATACTCCTATAGAATAATCTTTAATATCCAATCTCTCTAATAACTTAGAAAACCTATTTATATTATACTCACTTTCAGTTGAATATTTAATCTTTTCAGAATTTAATATACAAGTATTACTACTTATTAAATATCCAAAAAATTCCAACCTAACTAAATCTTCATTTACAAATTTAACTTTTTTACTCAATTCCTCTTTCAAATCAGACGAAAAAGACATATCAAATCTCTCCTTTATATTTTAAATAATTATAAAACTTGACTAATCACAACCCTATCATTATCATACAAATCCTTCAACCCATATATATTTTTATACTTCTGCTCATTTTCTATCAATTCAATCACATCAATTTTTTGATCATAACCAATTTCATAACACAAATAACCATTACATTTTAAATATTCATAAGCACATTTAGTAATCTTTTTATAAAAATCTAAGCCATCATTTCCTCCATTTAATGCAATTTGAGGCTCTCTTCTAACTTCATCATCTAAATATTGGATGTCTTCTTCTTTTATATATGGCGGATTAGAAACTATTATATCAAATTTTATATTATTTAAATTTTCAAATAAATCAGATTGTAAAAATTCAATTTTATTTTCTACTTTGTTATCAATTGCATTTTTCTTTGCTATTTCTAATGCTTGTTGACTTATATCTACCGCATATACTTTTGCATTATTTATATATTTAGCTAGTGAAACAGCTATAGCTCCACTACCTGTACACATATCTAATATAATAGGATTTTTAAACTTTCTTCCAATTTTTATAACTTCCTCTACTAAAATTTCAGTATCAGGTCGTGGTATCAATACGTTTTCATTAACGTAAAAACTCATTTTCATGAATTCCTGATTATGTGTAATATGTTGCAAAGGTATTCCTTGTAATAATCTTTGTATTGACTCAAAATAATTACTTTCTTGTTTTTTAGTTATTTCTTTTTTATCATATATTATTAAATATTCTCTTTTTTGTTTTAAGATGAATTGTAATAACAATCTTGCTTTTAGTCTTGGATTATCTATATTTGATTCTTTTAATATAAATGTACCTTTATTAATTGCAGTTTTTATTGTCATACTATCACCACCCTTAGTTTTGTTATATGCATTTTATCATTGTTTTTTTATAAACACAATAATAAATTTTCCCAAATAAGAAAAAATTCTATGACAACTTTCATAGAATATAAAAATCCCCGCCTTAGCCGTAAGATGTCTGAATTTTTAAGGACCTGCTCCTAAAAACAGGTGGGTGCCTACCTAAATACTCATGGGCTTCTTACTACTAACAAGTGTAAGCTTGCACGCCATATTCAGAGATTCGGCCCCTCTTAATATGTGTTGGTTCTAAAAATTCTGTCTACACGTACTATGCAGGGTTTATTCTTATTTAACTTAAATATATTTTAACATATATAAAAATCTTTTACAAGTATTTTCATATTAATTTATATTATTTTTTTTAGTAATTTATTCCACTTAAAACTTATGGAATAATTTTGTATTTTTTATGTAACCTTGCATTTATTTGCTGCATATTATTCTTATATATAAAGGAGGTTTTTTATGAAATTTT